>CAZOYI010000212.1:0-3811 GCA_964583965.1 uncultured Caldisericota bacterium | reverse complement strand
GCCGATCTTTTGACAAAACAGGAATGTTTGAGTCTAATGAGCGGACAATGGGGGCTCGTATGAAAACCGCTCGAAATTTCTCCGTAAAGCCTTCAATGGTGACCTCCTCTACAAAACTAAAGTATTGTGGACCATATCCATTTCTAGATACAACGATATCTAGAACATGCAAAGTCTCTTGTTTTGTATTATCTATCGCTTTCGAAAGCAATACAACACCTGCACAGGTTGCCATCGTAGGCAAACCGTTTTGTATCATCTCTCGAAGTGGATCAAATAGATGATTGAAGTGTAGCAATCGAAGCATATGAGTACTTTCTCCACCAGGAAGAACAATACCATCAATGTGTTCTAAATCTTGCGGTGTTTTCACACGTACCGTTGCAACAGAAAGCCTTCGAAACGCATATTCATGTTCTTCAATAGAACCCTGGTATCCCAGGATGCCAATTTTCACTTATTATATGCCCCTATCTGATAGTCTATCTTTTTCGTCGATCAAATGGATATCCAAGCCTTTCATCGCCTCTCCAAGACCAACAGAAACCTTGGCGATCACTTCAGGTTCGTTCCAATGTGCTACAGCTTCTACAATGGCTTTTGCCATAACAGAAGGATTTTGTGATTTAAAAATACCGGATCCCACAAAAACTCCATCAGCTCCAAGAAGCATCATGAGAGCAGCATCAGAAGGAGTTGCTACGCCACCTGCTGCAAAATTTACTACAGGAAGTTTTTTGATCTCTTTTACTTCTCGTAGGAGTTGTACAGGTACTCGCCATTCTTTGGCGGCAGTATATAATTCATCTTCAACCATAGAAACAATTTGTCGGATTTGTGCTTGTACTTTTCGCATATGACGAACTGCCTCTACAACGTTACCGGTGCCGGCTTCTCCCTTGGTTCGAATCATGGAAGCGCCTTCGGAAATTCTTCGGAGTGCTTCGCCAATATCTCTACAACCACAAACAAACGGAATCTGAAAAGCAGTTTTATCAATGTGGTTTTCTTCATCCGCTGGAGTTAAAACTTCACTTTCATCAATGTAGTCAACATGAAGAGATTCCAACACTCGAGCTTCAACAATATGTCCAATACGACATTTTGCCATAACTGGAATGGTAACAGCTTCTTGTATTTCTTTGACTTTTTGTGGGTCGCACATACGAGCAACCCCTCCAGCATTCCGAATATCGGCTGGTACACGTTCCAGAGCCATCACGGCCACAGCGCCTGCTTCTTGTGCAATTGCTGCTTGTTGAGCGGTTGTTACGTCCATAATGACGCCGCCTTTTAGCATTTGAGCAAGCCCACGATTTGTAATAACTCTGTCTTTATCCATGCAAATACACTCCTAAAAGGATAATTTCTTACTAGTATACACCAAAATAATACAGTATTATAAAATTTGACAAATGTGCAATAGTTGTTTACTTGTCTAGGACTTTTTCAAATTCCTTTATCCATTCTATGGCTTTTTCTTTTGACTGAATGTTTCCTACGCTTTGTTCTTCAAGCAGTTTGCTTTGCAAATGACCGATGTATTTCCCAGGAGGAAGACCAGTTACTTCCATGATTTCATTTCCATTTAGGAAAGGACTTTGATCGGTTGCACCGGGCGTAAATGTGTATTGTAACATATCCTGTATAAATGCTTCATAATGTGGTAGTTCTTTCATGGGAACCATTCTGGTTGCATATGCATCCGCAAGTGCAATCAAAAGAATAGGAATTGAATAGGGCGATGTATCGCGAAAAAATCGATATCGAGCTCTTTTTGTTAAGTTTTCTACATTGGATAGATTATGAGGTCGCATATGCCACTGGATCAGTTCTGTGATAAATTGTATTTCTTTGGAAGAAAAGTGCATTTCCTGCAAATATTCTTTGGCTGCTTTCACTCCAACATTTTCATGCTCAAAGAATCGTAGTCGATCCTTTACTATTCGCAAGGTATCAGGCTTGCCAATATCGTGAAGTAGAATCGCAACTTTCATGGCTACTTCGAATGTAATATCTGGTTGAAGGTGTGTATGTAGAATGTTTTGCAATTCTTTAGAAAAGGGAAAGTCATTGTGGTGTATTCTGCAGAAAATTTCTTCAAGGTACTGCAATCCAGCTTTCACATGTTTTTGCAATTGAAGCCAGGAGGTAAAGCAGCGATCGATTTCCGTGTACCAATCAAAGAAAGGGAAAATAGCAGAAAGAATACCTGTTTCTTCCATGGCAAAAATCCATTGATGACTATCTGGTCCTGTCAAGATTTTTACAAATTCTTCTCGTATTCTCTCTTGAGCACATTTTTTTATGTCATGTTTAGTACGTACCATTTCTTGGTATGTTAGTGAATCTATTGTACCTTGGATTTGGGATGCAATTCGGAATGCTCGTAAGATACGTAAAGGATCTTCTTCAAACGTAGAAGGATTGTGGGCTCGTAGATTTTTGTACGTTAAATCCGAGATTCCATTAAACAAATCCACCACGGACACACTTGATGGATGGGTTTGTGATTGCTTTAAAAAAATAGATAACGGAGTGTAAATAGCGTTCATGCTGAAATCACGCTGGAACATATCATCTATCAATTCTTCTCCCCGAATTCCGTTGATATCTAGCTGTATTGAATCTGCGTGAATGCGAAAAATTTTACGTTGTTCGTCAAGGGGAAAGAAATGACCATGAAGGATACTATTCAGTAAGATTGTGGCTTCTTTTGTCTTTTCAAAAGGTTTGATAATCAAATCGAGATCAAGATTTTTTTTTGATATGTGAAGAGCGGAGTCACGTAAACAACCACCAACTAAAAATATTTCAATGCCCATGTCGGAACATTTCTGATGCCATATCTCGAGTGGTTCAAAACCATTGGTTTGAGCGAGTTTATTCGATAAAAAAGAAAGATCCACTGTAGTTTGATTCATGAAAGCTCCTGTATCCATCCGTTTGAAAATCCTAGTAATGTCAAAGAATCAACCACTTCATTCCATTCTTCAGGATAAAGAACCCGGTTTAATGGTGGGTTATCAAAGGCATTCCAGGTTGGAAAATATTGACTCATAAGGCTGATCAATACTTGATCTCCAATCGTATCATGAAGCATGTGTAAAATCTCAATACTCTCCTGTGAAAAACCAGGAAGGACTAAAATGCGCACAATCAATCCTTTTACTAAAAGATCACCATCCCATTGATCGTAAGGGTGGATGTTTCTAGCAATTTGAATAATTTTTTTATTCAAAGTGCTATAGTGGGTTGCTTTTGAATACTTCTTTGCGGTTTCATCTTTGCTATATCGAGCGTCCAAGAGAAAAATGTCACAGAAGTACTGTGATAATTCAAAAATAGGGGGACTTTCCCATCCGCTGGAATTCCATAAAACTGGAATACGAAGTCCTTTTTCACGGGCTTTTACCAAAGCTTCAAAGGCCTGTGGTAAAAATTGCGTGGGACTAACCCAGTTTAGATTATGACAACCCTGTTCTTGCAGCCAAAGGTAAATAGATGCCAATTCATCAGTCGAATATTCTTTTCCAGCATGTTCCTGGGAAAAAGGAAAGTTTTGACAGTAACAGCACTGTAAAGTGCAATGCGCAAAAAAAACAGTTCCCGAACCGTTTATACCAGAGATTGGGGGTTCTTCTCCGGTATGCACCATATAATTGCCTAATTTTACAACTGGGCCTGCTTTGCAGAATCCAATCTCACCTTGGTTGCGATTTACTTTGCACTCTCGGGGACACAAACAACAATGTTGTAACTCTTCTGTAAGCTTTTGTTGCACTGCATACAATTCGGGTAGAGTATAGGA
>CAZOYI010000211.1:0-4233 GCA_964583965.1 uncultured Caldisericota bacterium | reverse complement strand
ACCTGACCAGTCCCATCATCCTTTGCAATGATTGCTTGCCAATCACCTTCTGCATCTGGAGTGAATGTTCCTGTATAGGTTCCAGAACTTCCACGTTCTGTCAATGTGACTACTGGGAAGTTAACCAGATCTTCAGAACCATCAGGAAGTCGAATTGTTGCTTCAATGGTTGCACCAGACTCTTTGCCTGGAGCTTGATACAAGATAGTAATTGCTTCATTTACTGCGAAGTTTTTCTCAGCCATATTCTCCCTTTCCCTTAATCTCCACTTGCAGGAGGATATATCTTTCTTGCCTTACGAAGATATCTTAATACCTTATCTAATTTCCCGTTCACCAACGCTAACTCTTCCAAGATCACCTGTTCTGTGGGTGTTGGAGGCTTCCCACTTTGTCCTGGACCTCGATTATTCCCTCCTTTGGCCATATGCTACTCACTTCTTACACTTCTCATCAGTGTCAGCAACTTCTTCATCTTCGAATTCTTCTTCCTCTGGATCTTCATCTGCCAATGTGATGCCTCTTTCTTCTAATTGAGCAACGATCACATCTTGCACAGTATCCCAAAGATCAGCCATATACTTATCTTTGACTTGTTCCAATTCATAATATGTAACTTTATTGTTGGTAACTGCATTTTCGATTTCACTGAGAATATTATCCACCACGTCTTGCAAATCTTCAACATTGATAAGACTTTCGATTGTAGACTCTTCATCGTCTGCATCTGCACGAGGAGGATCTTCTTCGAATGGAACATCCTCAACCTCTTCCTCTTCAAACATGATCTCATCACGTGTCACTGCATTCACTTGCTCAAACAGCTTATCATAATTAGCTCTGGTCATTTGATTCCTTTCTTCTTCATCATTTTTACATGCAAAATATTGATCATGTCTGTCCAAATAGCATCTCTTGTTGTTGGTCTCAATTCCTTCCAATTTCGATAAAGAAACCAGATTGCTCTGAACTGATCAATCATTCCACCCATTCTCTACTCCTCTATCAACGTTCTATTCATCTCAGTATAACATTTCACACAATGTTTTGACATGAACCTACCAGATGTCTTCTCTTCAAATTTACACTTTGGACACTTCCAAATATACCATTTCATCCAGTACTCATCTTCGATCTTCCTTGACCCATCATCTGATAACATATCCCATTCTGCCTTTCCAAGAGATGAGGCAGCAACATTGCATATTCCAAATTACCTTGTTCACATTCAATTGCAACATGAGTAATGAGTGATGAATATCCAATGAGCTTCCTGACATCTGACACATCATGTATATTCTTGACAGTTTTGTATACTGATTTATGTTTCAGTTTATCCAACAGATTTGAAAGTAACACTTCTGATGTTGGCACTTTTTTTATTTCTTCAAGTGCTTCCGAAATTTGACCTTCATTCAATAGATAAATGGCTCTGTTTATTACCGCTGTTATTGATGGACTATGTGTGTAGTAATTGGACAGTTCTTCCAATTGGATTATTCTTTGGAGTTTATTCATTTTATGATCCTTTAGAACCATTCGAATTCAATTTTGATATCACAACCATAATACAGTATTACTACTTGGATCACTTTTGCTATCTTCTCAGACAAATCAAATCTATCTAATGCAATACCTGACATGCCTAAAGTTCCAGTATGTCTTATGGTTTTGTATTCAAATCCATTAGCTAACTCTTTTATTTGAATTGTGGCTGTTTGCTTTTTCAATATCTTATCCTTTAGAACAGAGATAGAAAGCAAGAAAAATCAATGGGAGTAATATGGAAGAACATAACAACACACCACCAAAGATCACACAGACATCTTCCCAAAATGTTTCTTTTGTAAACACTTCTGGATAGATATCACTTTGTCCACAAACTCTATATTCTTCACGCTTCACAGTCAATCTCCTCTTCACCCAAGTCTTCAATTATTTTCTTTGCTTCTACAAACTCATAACATTCAGGACACCATATCGGAGGCATTGGTGCCTTCTGGTCATCGTATATCCAAATACCTTCACCTAATTTATGACCACATCTACAACAGATAAACATCAAACATCCTCTTCAAATCGAACTTGAATACTCTTTGCTTTCCGCAAACATTTTGTACATATATCTGCATCTGACCAAGTAAGGTCACCGTTGTGTGGAAATACATCTCGAACTTCCACTCGAATTGCATCTTTCACAACCTGATTACATCTATCACAGATATATTGAATCATCTTTCCAACTCCAAAATAGCATCACTTCCACAAAAAGGACAAATAAAATACTCCTCACCTGTAAGATGAGCATCTTCATTTATTTTTGGTGTACAACACTCTTCTAAACAATCTAAACACCTGTACATTACATCTTCCTCAAAACTATCACATACCTGAACTTCACCACTTCCCACAGGATAATCTCCATGGAGTTCACATACATATTCTGGTGGACAACAGCCACACGAGTGAACACACTTTGCATGTTTACACCATAGACAACATTCTGAGTCTCGATAGTTTGGTGGCTTTATTGTTATTTTCTTAATCATTTATTCACTCTTTCTAATTATATAAAATCAATTCATTTTGTATGAAACTTTCTATAAACCAAAACTCTCTAATTGTACATTGATAGATTACCCGATATATCCATTCCCCCGAATCATTTGTACCCCAAAGAACAGTCCCTTGAGCATTGTCTTTATTTGGGATTAGTACAAAATCTCCTGGTTGAAATTTTGATCGAATATTTTCTCCGTGCTTTACAAATGTTAGCTCTCCTTGTCGTTTGTATAATGTTGTGGCACACTTATACGATCTCACAGTGTACATCCATTCCCCACCTAACGGTTTACTTACACTTACCACTTCTCCACAAACCCAAACATCACCATCAAACCATTGAACCACATCCTTGGGTTGATACTTTGGTTCTGCTGTAGTTTCTACACAACCAACTAACACAAACAACATTAAAAATAAACAGATTCCGAATGTTTTCATCTATTATTCTCCGCTTTCCAATATACTAGCATGATGGTTCTTTATTTCTACCCACTTCTTTAGATCAATGCCTCTACTTTCCAGCTTCCTTCGTTTTAATACTTCGTAGTCTGTTGGTACTGGAAGGAAGTCCCAGATTAACTCGTCCTCTTCGGGAATTAAAACGTAGTTTGCAAAGTCTGCTCGTTGGTCCTTGGTGAGAAAAAATACCGCGTCATCTACTGCAACATTATACCCAGCATCTAACCAGTGCATAACACAGCTTTCAAGAATCAATCTGATAGTTGGTTCCAACTTGGGATCGTACTTATACTCCTTGAAAAAGATAGTTCGTAGATCGTCAGCTTCCACAATCACAGCAGGTTGGTTTTCCTTTACCCATTGTTTACATTTCGTGGTTTTTCCACTGGCTGTGGTTCCAACAGGAATATAGATTTTCATTTTATTCCTTTCTCAAAAAATATATCCCCACATTTCCTACCCATTGGTTGTACATTCGCCATATCATACAACGACAATTTAGGCAAAGTTGTAGATATGTTGGGGATTTTGAACCCACACTTTTTGAGCCTACGAAAAGCCCAAAACAACCTCCAACGAAGAACTAACCTCGTCCACCAACTCAATTTAATATACTGAGGTACAAACATTACATTTCCCCTATTAACTGAGTTGCTGTATCAATCACCACATCCCTGTCAACAAAGAAGTTCAATCCTGAATCGTCCCCTGATCGTGAATGTCCCCATGAAACAATACCTACAAATTCTCCCAGTGCTGTAAATACTGGACCGCCTGAATTTCCACCATTAACTACAGTATCTGTTTGCACATACCAACTACCATAATATTCTGTAGCTAACTTGGACACAATCCCTTTAGATACTGCAAAATCATAACTTGCTGGACAACCAATTATCCAAACTGGATCTCCCACATTCAATTTTGTTTGTGCTTCATACTTAACTGGTTTCAATCTCAACCCTGTAGAATCTATAGAGCATACTCCCACGTCTGTACCTTCTCCCCAATTTGACACATAACTATATGATAACATTTTACGCATTGTTTCGTTGGCAAATCCAACAACTCCATATATTCCTGGAGTACCTTCATCTAACAATGACAACACATGTGCACAAGTAACAATGTGTCCTAATTCATCGTACACGAAACCAGAACCACCACCTAAAAACAATCCATTTTCATCAATATAATCGGATGCGTATG
>CAZOYI010000210.1:0-6156 GCA_964583965.1 uncultured Caldisericota bacterium | reverse complement strand
TTACCGATATGGAAGCAGAATTAAAGGATTTCCGGGACGAATTGCTCCGTCTGGTAAAATTTTGGAAGCCAAACCTAAACGATGGTGTCCAGATCACTGCTGCCCCGTTATGGAAGCTGTTTCAGCATAAGCAGTGGCAGAAGAAACTGAAAGAGACCTGGGATAAACTTGAGAAAGGTGAATATGATTGGGCTCATATGGCATTCAATATCTGGCCAGAGAGAGTATTAAGGAAATGTCATGAGGATCGAAGCTTGGCTATTGCTCATGACGTAGAAAATGTTTTCTGGGAAGAAATTGAAATACCAGTTATTCGTCGAGGCAAAGATACAGGTGAAACAAAAGTCGAATGGCAACCAAAAAAGCTTAATGAAGATGAATTGAAAGAAATAATCACTCAGAAAATTGCGGAGTTGAAATAATGGATATCAAATCATTTATCAAAGAAAAAATACTGGCACCACGATTACAAAAGAAGCAGGTACTGGTAGTTTACGATCCAGACTTTCGCTATCGTGATTTGTGCATGGAGCTTTCTGGTGATAAGAGTGTGGTTGTTGATGCAAGTGAATCCAGTATCATAAGCCGGGCACAAGCTATCGAATCATTGACAGCATTGGGCCAAAATGAGATCGATCAGCTTTTAATATACATTCCCAAAGAGAAGCCAATAGAGGAAGAGGATAAACAGAAAGATCCATTCTCATTCTATATGACCTGCGGTACTGTTTTCCCCGATGGGGATGGCGATACCTATCTCAGTATATGTTTGAAGGCAAAACCAGATCATCAGACTCAGGTCCGTTCTGTGTTTAAAGAAGATAAAAGTCCCAGCTTCTCTGTTCTCGATGCTATTGGTGGAGGATTAAGCTGGCCAAATCTTCGAGCTCTACTCAAGGTCGAATCAACTCGGGATATTCTGTTTGCACTGCTCACACCAAATGAAAAACAAATAAATGCTTTGAAAAGTGGAGAGAGTTGGGTTTCAGAAGTTAAAGACCTATTAAATGGATCTTTAGGGCTGGTTCTGAAAACTAAGGGGAAAACTTGGTTAACCATTGCCGATGAACTCTGGAGATATGTATTATTCAGTGAGTTTGTATTTGACTTACCAGAAAGCCTACCTCTCAGCCTAATAGATGTCCCACATGCAAATGAGAATGCAAAACCTTTAATAGAAGATATCTGTGAGAGCCTTCGAAGTGACCGCCGTACTCGTGATATCTATATACAGAGGGCAGAATCAGTTGAGCAGATACTTAATTTGACAGAAAATTGTCATGGAATTGAGAATTTGGGTATACGTGACACTTTTCCTTTCGAAGAGCGAACATTTTTACACCAGACTGTAAAATCTCTTGTTACAGGGGATATCGATGCTGCTCGTGACATTCTTTCCCGTCATTCAGAATCCGTTTGGATTGGTAAAGGTGAAAGCCAGATTCAATGGGATTTTCTCCACTCTTCCTTAAACTTAATCGAAAAGTGTCAGGATAACGAAAGGGACCTGGGTAATAATGCCAAGTCAATGGGAAACCTCATAGATTTCTATGTTCGACAAATGAGAGAAGTTGATCACAGTCATCGAGAATTTGAACAAGCTGCAAATGACGTAATCTGGCAGGATGATCAAAGTCTAATGGTTCCTGTACTTGATTATGTTCGTAAACAATACGGTAAATTATTAGAGAAAGTCCAATTTTTTTTTACTAACCATTTTAAGGAAACAGGATGGCCGTTAATCGGTCGATTATCAAATACCGATGTCTTTGATAAAATAATTTCTCCAAAACTTGAAGTAAGTGGCAACAAAGTTGCGTTTATTATGGTAGATGCATTACGTTATGAACTAGGAATAGAACTGGAAAAACAATTATCTGAAGATGCACAAGTAGAGATCTCTCATGCAATGGTACAATTGCCCAGTATTACTGTTGTTGGGATGGCTAGTTTGCTTCCTGGAGCCTCTACTGACTTCCAATTGGTGAAAAAGGATTCGGGTTTTGTGCCATCTATTCAGGGACAGGATGTGGGTAATGTAAATCAGCGGATGGAGCTTATTCGCAAGAAGTATGGGAATCGTTTTCAGGAGGGGCGTCTTGATAAATTATTAAAAAAGGAGCTTGAAATTTCTCCTGATACAGATTTGCTTGTTCTACGATCTGTAGAGATCGATACTTCCTTTGAAAGCAACCCTGATACAGCACCAAATGAACTAGTAAACGCTTTGAAAAGAATTCGTAGGGCTGTACACACTTTGAGCAAGATGGGCTTTAGTGAGGCGATCATTGCAACAGACCATGGCTTCTTTATGAATACTCATGCCGGTCCTGGCGATACGTGCTCAAAGCTGCCAGGAGATTGGGTAAACATTCATGAACGGTCTTTAATCGGGAATGGAGTTCCTGACGACAAACATTTCTGTATTCAAACAGAAAAAGCCGGGATTAAAGGGGATTTTCAATTCTTCGCAGGTCCTTTGAGCTTAGCTTCCTACAAAAGCGGGATGTTGTATTATCATGGAGGATGTTCTCTTCAGGAATGTATAGTTCCAGTGATACAGTTGAACTTTAAAAAGCAGCTTGCACCGGACGGTAATGATGTTTCGATTGAACTCAATTATAAGAATGGAGCTAAGCATATTACCACAAGATTGCCCGTTATCGAAGTTTCTGCCAACTCCCAGAGTTTGTTCTCTGTTGATAAAGACTATGAAGTATTACTTGAAGCTCATAACAAGAAAGGCGAAATCGTTGGAGAAGCAAAACGAGGAGGGGTTGTTGGAGCTTCAACTGGTACACTTTCTCTCCTTGCAGGTGAGAGAGTCCAGGTTACAATGAAAATGAGCTTAGGTTTTGAAGGAAAGTTTACGATCAAAGCTTTTAACCCAACGACGATGACAGTCTATGATCAGTTAGAACTTGTCACGGATTACACGGTATAATATATGGATGCATTAGATAAGAAAATAAATTCAGTCTTCGAGGGAAAGGTTGTCAGAAAAGATCTCCTTCATCGTATAAAGAAAGGAACCAACGTACCAACTTTCGTCCTTGAATTTTTATTAGCTCGTTATTGTGCGAGTGATGATACCGCAGAGATTCAGGCTGGATTAGAAGCTGTATTAGAAACCCTGAATGATAACTATGTTCGACCTAACGAAGCGAATAAGGCTCAATCAAAAGTTGCTACAAAAGGTAGTTATCGTTTCATTGACAAAGTACACGTCAATTACATCGAGAAAGACCGTCGGCATTGGGCGGCCTTGGAAAATTTTGATTCAAGAAAAGTTGCAATCAGTGAGAAATTCTACCGTGATAACGATAGACTCCTGCAAGGTGGTTTATGGTCTGAGGTCACCATTTCATATAATGAAATAGAGGATGATGATTATGCATTTTATGTAGAAGATTTAAGACCCATCCAGCTTAGTCGGTTCAATTTTGAGCAATATTGTCAAAATCGAGGAGAGTTCAGTAGGGACGAGTGGCTGGATATTATTCTTCGCTCGGTAGGATTGGAACCAAAAGGATTGTCTCAGCGTATCAAAATGCATTTTATTGCACGACTTTTACCTTTAGTAGAGCCAAACTATAATTTTATTGAATTAGGACCTCGTGGAACTGGTAAATCCTATTTCTTCAGTGAATTTTCACCATACTCAACTTTGATTAGTGGTGGCCAAGCAACGAAGGCCACACTATTCTACAACAATCAGCGAAAGAAGATTGGTCTGGTAGGCTTCTGGGATGTTGTTGCTTTTGATGAAGTAGGAGGTATAAAAATTAAGGATCAAGATACCATCCAAATTATGAAAGACTTTATGGCAAATGGGCGATTCTCCAGAGGTGTTGAAGTTATTGCAGATGCTTCGATGGCTTTTGTGGGGAATCTAGATCTTTCTGTTAATCAAATTGTTCATTCAGAAGTGTTTGATCTATTCCAACCTCTCCCAAAAGAGTTTGATTTAGCGGTTATGGACCGCTTTGCTCTGTATCTTCCAGGTTGGGAGATGCCTAAAAACAGCAGTGAGTTTTTAACAAACAACTATGGATTTATAACGGATTATTTAGCTGAGGCTTTTCATCATCAACTAAAACATACCAATAGATATGAAGAAGTGAACAACCGTATCAAGTTGGGGAAATCAGTTGAAGGCAGAGATGAGAAGGGGATTAAGAAAACTGTTGCGGGTTTCCTAAAGATTCTTCATCCATCAGGAACTCCAACTGACAAGGAATTTGAAGAGTATGTTTCATATGCTGTTGAAGGAAGACGGCGTGTAAAAGAACAGATGAATAAACGAAAAACTGATGATGAATTTGCAATGATTAACTTATCATATTTCAACAGTGAAGGTGATGAAAAAATAGTATTCTGTTCTGAATCAAAGACTGCTACTGCTACTCAAGACCCTGGTAGACGAAATATTCATGAAAATGAAGAAACTCAAATTCCCTCTGAAAGACCAAAGGCAACACCGATAAAAGAAAACCCAGAACCAACCCAAGTCATTGCAGAAGAAACTATCACTGAAGCTTTACTTGAAGAAGTCAAGGAACTAAAGGAACAGCATATTACTATTCACTATGGTGCTGTTGGGTATAGCTATGAGTCAATAATGGCAGAATACCTTGTAGGAGCAAAGATAGTAGAAATAGATGATCCTTATCTACGTCTCAATCATCAGATCCAAAATTTTGTGCGATTTTGTGAAGCAGTGGTAAAAAGTCCGACTATAAAAGTTATTAAATTGTCAACAAGCTATGATGAATCCACGGATGTAAAGGAAATGTCAGATCATTTAAGCGATATTCAGCAGAGTTTGCTCGAAATGGATATTCAACTTGATATTGACATAAATGAGCACTTGCACGATCGGGAAATTCGAATAGACAATGGGTGGACTATAAAAATTGGCAGAGGATTAGATTTCTATCAAAAACCTGACTCTTGGTTTGGAATTGGGGCAAATGATCTTAGTTTGAGAAAATGCCTAGAAACAAAGATTGATGTTTATCGAAAATAATGAACTGCAGAGAGAATTTGTTTGGTTAATATTTTGCATTTTTAAGGGAACGGTAAATGAAAATTGATAAAAATAAATATACAAAACCATGTATTGTGCTTGGTAATGGATTGAATAATTATTTAGAAATGGATGGATCTTGGATAGGCTTGCTTGATGAATTGTCATCAAAAATTTCATTAAATAATTTATTAAATACTAATGAATTAAGTTACCCGGAATTTTATGATGCATTGGCCTTTCAAAATGGGAAAGGAATGATTGAATACAAATCATTGAAGCAAGATATTTGTAAAAAAATATCAAATTGGAATGGGCTTGATGGACATTTCAAACTAACCAAGTTTGCTCGGGATAATGATATACCCATTATTACAACGAATTATGACTATACTCTGATTGATGAAGTTATTCTAAATAATATAGAAATTGTGAAAAATGATAAGTATGTTCTGAAAAAACCGAAGAAAATAAAAGGAACTGAAAAGAAATTTACAGACTATTACCCGTGGCATGCCTATTATTCCGAAAAGGAAATTACAAATGCTAGAGATCAATTTGGTGTATGGCATATGCATGGAATAGCATGTTATGAACGAAGTATTTCCATAGGAGCTATAGATTATGGGAATAATATCAGCAGATATAAAAAATACATTGGGAATAAATCAGAAATCGCAGAACAAGAATGGATTGGGAAAAATTCTTGGTTAGATATTTTCATGAATAATGATTTGATAATTATTGGCCTATCTCTTATGTCCCAAGAAACAAGTTTTCGGTGGCTATTGATGGAACGAGAGAAGTTTTTCCGGAAGAATGAAAATCTGCGAAGAAAGACCCTTTTTGTAATAAATGATGAATTTGATATCTATAGCAAGGGTAAGAAGTTCTTGTTTGATTCTCTGAATATTGAATCGTTAAAACTCCCCAATGGTATGGCTATTTATGATAACTGGCAATATTCATAATTTGTGAAAATTCTATTTATAGGGGTGCCTCGTTAATACGGATGGCAATGAAACCACGCCACAACCTTCCCTTTGATCTCTACGTTCTCATCATCAATTGATACTGTTTTGATGTCAGGGTATCTGGGGTTTTCTGAGGATACCTTGATGGTTTTA
>CAZOYI010000209.1:0-1962 GCA_964583965.1 uncultured Caldisericota bacterium | reverse complement strand
GGAGCACTCGTTTTTGCATATCAGGTGGGAAATCCCTCCCAATTTGGAATTGTTGAACTAGATCATTCACGCAAGCCCATTTCTATTGAAGAAAAACCATCGGTTTCAAAATCCAATTTGGCCATCACTGGGTTGTATTTTTACGACCCTCAGGTAGTGTCCTTTGCAAAGTCACTCAAACCTTCTTTAAGGGGAGAGCTAGAGATTACCGACATCAACCGTATTTACCTTTCCCGCAATCAATTGCAAGTGAAGGTTTTGGGGCGTGGTTTTGCGTGGTTAGATACAGGCACTTTTGATTCTCTTTTGCAAGCATCTTTATTTGTTGAAACCATTCAGAAGCGTCAAGGATTTAAAATTGCATGCCTTGAAGAAATTGCTTACTACATGGACTATATTGATAAAACAGCTTTATTGGACATTGCAACCTCCATGAAAAACAGCTCCTATGGAGATTATTTATTGGCTACCGCAGCCAACCCAAAATCTTCATTTTTTCATCCTTTGCCCCCTACCGAGGAGTCCTTCCTTTTATGAAGAATCATTCTACAGTTCTCATTACAGGGGGGTGTGGTTTTATTGGCTCCAATTTTATTCCTTACTTCCTTGATAAATATCCTTTTTATACCGTAGTGAACCTCGATTTACTAACCTATGCAGCAGATCAAAAGAATCTAACAGAAGTACACAATCACCCCCGCTATCAATTCTTTCAAGGAGACATTCAAGATGTATCGTTGGTAGAATCCCTTTTCGAAAAATTTCAAATTGAATATGTCATTCACTTTGCAGCAGAATCTCATGTTGATAGGTCTATTGACGATTCTAGCTCGTTTATTGGTACCAACATCAAGGGAACTCATGCCCTGCTCGAAGTCGCAAGAAAGTTTTGGTTACAAGCTCCTTTTCAGCTTCGCACCAAGAATACGTCTTGTCGATTTCATCACATTTCAACCGATGAAGTATTTGGTAGTTTAGGGCCTGGTGGCTATTTCACAGAAAACTCTCCGTACAAACCCAACAACCCCTATAGTGCTTCAAAAGCTAGCGCAGATATGATTGTAAGAAGTTATTACAAAACATATGGCTTGCCCATCATTATTACCAATTGCTCCAACAACTATGGCCCGAAGCAACATGATGAAAAACTCATTCCCACCATTATCCAGCATTACCTTGAAGGAAAACCCATCCCTATTTATGGAGCGGGAAACAACATCCGAGATTGGCTTTATGTAATAGACCACTGCAAAGGCATTGATGTAGCTTTTCACAAAGGGCAGCTGGGTCATTCGTATCTCATAGGAGGTCGAAACGAAAAAACCAACCTTGCAATGGTTCGCTCCATATGTCGTCTCATTGATTCATTCGACCCAGAAAAACGCTTTTCTTTTCAAGAAAGCACCCATATACAGTTCGTTCCTGATCGCCCAGGCCATGACACAAGATATTCAATAGATACCAGCAAAATGGAAAAAGAATTGTTATGGCAACCAGAAACATCGTTTGAAAAAGGACTGATGAGTACTGTTAAGTGGTACCTTCAAAAATACTCCAAATGGTCCTCCTTTTGTGGTGAATTATGAAATTATCTGTAGTAACAACGCTTTATTATTCCAGTAGTTACATGCAAGAATTTTATTCTCGAATCCTGCCTCAAATTCGTCAAATAACGAATGACTATGAGATTGTTTTTGTAAACGATGGTTCGCCAGATTCTTCTCTTGAAGTTGCCCTAGGCTTGATGCAACAAGATCCTTCTATTATCGTGTTGGATTTATCTCGTAATTTTGGGCACCACAAAGCAATTATGACAGGATTGAAGGAATCATCAGGCGATTTGGTTTTTTTAATCGATTGCGATTTAGAAGAAGAACCAGAACTTCTATTTCCTTTTTATACCAAAATGCTAGAAACAAACAGTGATGTTGTCTATGGTGTTCAAAAGAAAAGAAAAGGAAA
>CAZOYI010000208.1:0-2026 GCA_964583965.1 uncultured Caldisericota bacterium | reverse complement strand
AGAATGCACCTGAAACTTTGGAGATTGGGCAAGAATATAATTTTCTTCAAATCCCAAAAGTGGTAGAAACTGCCCTGCCTGAGGACTCCAGCCCGATCTTTCAAGCAGGATATCATCAATTGTGTAAGACTGTTTCACCCAAGGGTTCTCCAATGCAAATTCTGGTAAATATTCTTGAATCGATGAATTCCACTCAAATTGACAGTATTGGACCATCAATCCAGACAAAGCAGAGGTAAACAAGCGCGTAGCTGTACCAATCTGAAACAACGTATCTTTTGTGACGGATTCACCGTCTAATCTAGTTTTGCCATATCCTTTCATCAGCTGTATTTTGTTATGATGGATCATCCCTATAGAAGCTCCCATGTATTTCTGTTCTTCCAACGAAAGTCCCATACTCTGATGAATTTCTGTAGCTATCTCAGGACCAGTCTTTGAACTCCATTGTCCATCACGTGTTGGTGTATCGCTTACGCAAGAAACAAGCAACAAACAAAGTGTGCACACTATAGCAATTGTTTTATTCATATTAATCCCCCAACTAATGCCGATAAACAAACGAAAAATGTTATTATCGAACATGAAAGATTTTCTTTCTTCCATATTTTTCTCGTACTAAATCAATAGCCTTGTGAAACTGACGGTCTTTCTCATAAAAAGATGAAAACAAATCTTCGTTATCGACTAAAGAAGACAATCCTATTCCGATTAGTCGAATAGGAGAATGCAACTCCTTTTGAATCAGTAACCATGCCACTTGAAAAATATCTTTATCAAGCTCTAGGTCATATTGTGCAGTTTTTCTTCGGGTAATGGTAGTAAAATTCTTATATCGAATCTTAACAGAAATCGTTTTTGCCTTCAATCCTTGTTTGCGAATCCGAAACCCTATCTTTTCCGACAATCGCATGACTTCTTTTTCAATCATGCTTCTATCGGACATCGCCTGATAAAAAGTGTTTTCATTGCTGATCGATTTTCTCTCATGCTCTCGTTCGCTTTCGTAAGTTGAATATCCTTGAATCAAATTCCATAAAGACGATCCATAGCTCCCAATCTGCCGGATCATCTCTTCTTTGGAAGTATAATGATATAAATCCCCAATCCGAAGAATTCCCTTTTTATGGAAATAAGGTTTTGTTTTTTCACCAATGCCTGGTATTCGTCCTATAGGAAGATCTTGTAGATATTCTTTCTGACCCCCTTGGGGAACAATGGTTAATCCATCGGGTTTACCATCTTCTAAGCAGATCTTTGCTAATGTAATTGTGCTTGCAATTCCTATGGAGATCGTAATCCCAAGTTGTTCATAAATAGTATCTTTAAGCTGAAGAGCTAGTTGCTCTTCTCCTCCAAACAAAGAAAGACAAGAGGATATTTCTGCGAAACCTTCATCAATAGACCGAACATGAACATTGGGAGAAAACTCTCTAAAAATGGAGAACATTCGATCTGAGAAATCTGAATATGCCCTGTAGTTTCCTTTCAGAAAAATACCATGAGGACAAAGTTGATGAGCCCTATACCCAGACATTCCTGCATGAATTCCATATTTCCTAGCCGCATAGGATGCAGCTGTAATGACACCTCTACCACTAGATCCCCCAACCACAACGGGTAATCCACGAAGAGAAGGCTGTAAGGAGAATTCTACAGAGACAAAAAACATATCCGCATCAGCAAACAAAAATCGATGTTTCATATAGACAGTATACCTAAGATTTTTATGAAAAATGAAAAGATTCATTCATTCGTAATTGCATTTTGAAAAAGAACAATTACAATTGATATCGTGATTTTATTATGTAAGGAGTACTCATGAATATGAAGAATTATATACTGCAAAAAAAGGAAATGATCGAAGAGTTGAAAACAACAGCCTATCTCTTTGAACATGAAAAAACCAAGGCAAAAATCATATATTTAAGCAACAATGATGATAACAAGGTTTTTCTTGTAGGCTTTCGCACGCCAGCTCCAGATGATACGGGGGTACCCCACATTTTGGAGCATTCTGTTCTTT
>CAZOYI010000207.1:0-2514 GCA_964583965.1 uncultured Caldisericota bacterium | reverse complement strand
ACTTGTAAATGTGTATTCTTTTGAATTCCAATCAATTTGAACTCTATCAATTTGTCCAACGGTTGTCGGCAAACCGTGAGTTTCAAAAACAACTGCTTCTTGATTTTCCACACGAGTATCGAGTGTAGTAAATCGGACCCCGTATGTTCCTTGATCAAAACCCTCCAAACGATAGCTTACTTGTTCATCTGGTGGACTGTACCAACGAATGGAGCCCGTTAAATAGTCTACATAGGCATTTTGAGTAGTATTGGGAAGATCAAAACCTACTACCTCATTTCCCGATTGAATTTGAAGAGTTACCGGACTAAAGATAAAGGCTGACATTAACGAGTACATGCTAGAAGGATGCCGATCTTTCCAGTGGAGTATTGTATCAATTGTTTCATTTGAACCTGCAAGCAACTTATCAACGATTTGAAAAGATTCATCAATATTTATAAGTTGGGAATGATCCGAGTGAAGAAGTATATGATTTAAATTGTTGTTTTGTTTAGCCAGCTTGCTAGTATTGTACAATCTACAGCTATTTACTGGAACCAGACCGTCACTATACCCAACCAGGTATTCAAAATTTTCATTTTGTTGAAGTTTTTGAGAAATCCAATCAAAAAAATCGGAATAGCCGTTTTTGAACCCTTTAGTTGATGGGTAGTTTTCACAGAATGTTGGAGGTATAATACCGCCTATCAAGTGATAATATACCTCTGGGTGCAAAATATCTTGATTCTCAATACTCCAGTTTTGATCTTTTTCATAATTCAGAATTTTAAGAAAACTCGAGTTAGTCTCCATTTGTCCGACACAAACTAACTCATCAAATTCTGCATTATATTTATCCCGTAGATCTGTTAGAAGAGGAGCTAACAAAAAACTCAATTTTGCAAATTGAGTTCCGTGATTTGGAGTACCAATCATGATCAGTTTGTGAACGTCATTTTCGTACTTGATTGGAAGATTTTGTCTTGGTCCTCCAGGCTTATCCGGGTAAACTGACTTGGCATAGGGTGAGTTAAATGCTTGTTCTTCAATATAGGTTCTGGATACCAGCCCACCCATACTATGGGCAATGATATTTACTTTATCAGAATCAGAATCCACTTTTACCGTATTGATTGCCCTTTTTAGATTTGTTGCATATTGCCTTAAATCCGAAATAGTAATGCTCCTCTTACTATTCACTGGGTCCTTTCTATCGTCGAGTAGACAATTGTAATCTACAACATAGACCGTGCGATAGTTTGTATTTCGTGCCGATATTTTATATACATAATGGTTCTCCGAAGGGTCAATGGGTATAACTTGTACGAATTGTTTTCTAAATTCTTTGTTTGAATGTGAGTATGCTTCTTTTTTATTCTGAAACTGGAGATCTTGTCCTGATAGTTTTCGAATCATGTAATCCCATATTTCAATTGGATTATATGATCCGAAAAACTGAAACCCATGCACCAGAAGGATGGGGTAGTCCTGGGTATCCTTGGGTGGGGGATTCTCGGGAGGTTCAGGAGGTTTTGGTGGGGGTAAAGGTTCTTCTTTAGATTCGAAATCAATAGTTATATAAAATGCATCTGTGGAATATGTATCTTTACGGAATGCCGTTTCAGAAACTGGGAAATCAATACCATTTGTGTAACCAGTTAAAATGATTTTTTCTCTTGTAGTACAAGAAACTGTAGAACTTAGCTTATCTCCTCCGCTGCTACCGAAAAACCATGGAGTATCTAATGACATGTTGTTTTTCAATTCAATTAAAAAGACATCACTGGAACTACCCCTTTTTCCATTCAATTTTTGATTAGAGTACGGAAATTTGTCACTAGAGGTATCGCCACCAATAAAAACTCGATTACTGTTGGTTACCGTAATCGAGTTCCCATAATCCCATTCATCTCCTCCAAGGTATGTTAAATACTGAAGCTGACCGCTAGAGTTTAACTTGAATGCAAAGGCATCTTTATCCCAAACATTGTTTTCTTTTCCTCCATGAAATGTCTGGGCTGCATTTTTGATGGGCAAGTCTAAACTTATTGTAGTGCCGACAACGTAGATGTTATCCATTAAATCAACTTTGATATCGTTACACTGATCTTCGTCACTACCACTGATATAGGAAGAAAAAATAATCTGACCTTCGTGATCTATCTTTGTTACAAAACCTTCATAATTACCTTTTGAATGGATTTGAAAGGCATTTTTAACTGGAAAACCATCCCCATAAGTCTTACCCGTAACTACCGCATAGCCTGATGAATCAACATCTACAGCATATGCAATTGAACCTCCAGCTCTTGAATCAAAAACAGTTGAGTATTCAATTTTATCCTGACTAATCTTTGTTATGAACGCTCCATATCCTTTTCCTTGTGGTTGGTATGAATGGGGTGTGATGGGAAAATTGGAGCTGTTAGATTTGCCGACAACGAAGATTGTATTATTGTTAACAAACTTAACCCCAAACCCAGCATCATCTCCATTAGCACCCCCATTCGATGTGCCACCAAGATAGGTTGA
>CAZOYI010000206.1:0-21951 GCA_964583965.1 uncultured Caldisericota bacterium | reverse complement strand
ATGACTTTGGATGAACAAGGCTATTTATATGTTGGTGGATTCACTACTTCCAATGAAGATTCTTTCCCCATAGGAGGGGATATTCCAGGTTTTCAAACCTCATATTCTGGTGCTAACGATGGTTTTATTATGAAGATTGACACGAAAAATGATGCAATACTCTATTCCACCTATATTGGTGGAGACTCCAGCGATCTTCTAACTGCAATCACAGTTGATGCCTTGGGAAATGTATACGCAACAGGAGAGACCTTTTCTACCGAAGATTCATTTCCCATAGGAGGCGATATTCCTGGTTTTCAAAAAACATTTATTGAGAACCTGGGAGATGGGACCAATGGGTTTGTAGTAAAATTGAATCCTGAGGGAACTCAATTGGAGTATTCAACTTACATTCGTACAGGTTCAGGAGGGGGAGAAATATTTCCTACTGCTATTTCTATTGACACAGAAGGTTGTTTACTGGTAGCCGGAGAAACCACTTGCGATAACAAATCCTTTCCCATTGGAAATGGCATTCCAGGTTTTGAAAGCAAGCAAAAAGGAAGTTACGATGGCTTTGTGTTGAAACTCGATCCTTCCGGTAGTTCACTTCTGTTTTCTACATTTATTGGCGGAACTGCGTATGATCGGATTGTTGCTATCGATACAGATGCAACTGATGCCGTTTACCTTGCTGGTGTAACTCGCGATGGACCGTTTGATCAAGTTAAGGATTTTGTTTCCTTTCCTATCGGAGGGGATATTCCAGGATACAACACCATCTATCATGCTAGCGGGGTTTTTTTAATTAAGCTAAACTCTGTAGGTACCACGATCGAATATTCTACCTATCTCTCTACTTCGGGTAGTTACCCGGCAGACTTGCATGTTACAGCAGAAGGGCAGGCCATTCTAGCAGTCAATGGTGATGATAAACTTCCTGTACATCCTCGCATACCTGGCATTGAAAAAAAATACAAAGGAGACCGTGACGGGCATGTAGTAATCTTTGATTCTAGTGGTACACGGCTGGAGTATGCTACCTTTATTGGCGGGAGCAAAAGGGATTCTCTTACTGGCCTAGCCTTCGATCCTACCGGGAAAGTATATGTAACAGGAAATACTATAAGCACCCAAGAGGATAATTTTCCTATTGGTGGTGAGATTCCTGGCTATAACAGTGAGTATTACGAACGATTGGGCGATCCTATTATAGAATCATTCGTGATGTGCATTGATCTGCAAGAAAATAAGTACATATTCAGCACCTATTTGTCGCCAAGATAAAAAAGGGGGGAAATTTTAATTTTTTTGAATTAGAGGGTATACAAGAATAATGTGAAGTTAAAAGTGCTCAAAAAAGGGCTAAAAATGATTTTCATATCATTTAGCAGGTAAATCTTGTCTTTTTTTAAGAATTGCCAACTGGCAAATGGTTTTTTTGGGAAAAAGTAAAGGGAAAAAACTCCAAAAAAGTGTTTTTTAAATATTTAGGATTTTTTAAAGTGTTAAGAATATAGAGACAATGGGACTTAAGTTGTTGTTTAAAGGAGAGGTATGTCTGTAATGGATAATTAACAGACATATAATCGTAATTTGTTACAATTTTTAATCATTTACAAAGCTTCATGAAAATATTATTATAGATCTGGGTAAAATGAAGAATGTAAAATGGATGAAGACAATTTTTTTATTTGTATGGATTCTTATTCTTTTCTTAGTGACTTTTATTTCAATATTTCATGTTGAATCTGCCGCATCCTATCACAGTCCTCGAAATAAAATTTTATCACATATAACTGAAACCGTACCGATCTTTACACGATAAAATGCTCACTAAATATTGGATTTTGTGGAGAAAAAAGACACAGAGCTTTTTTGTTCGGTTGCGTTCTTTTTTTACTCTTGATCGACGATTCTTTATATCGATTCTAGTAATAACCCTCATACCACTTTTTCTGGTTGAACTATTCTCCATGTTATCCCTTTACAAATCAAGAATCCAGAACTCAAGAATAGAACTCATGTCAGAGCGTATCGATGATGTTAATACCTATATGCAATCTATCAATTCTGCCATGCAAACTCTGAAACAGCATAATGAAATTAAAAGAATTCTCCAAACAAAAGATACTCATGAAAATCACCATCACCTGCTACAGGAAAATATTGAGTCTATTTTAAATAACTATCTTCAATTACAGGACATTCTCTTTATAGATTTGTTTTCTTCTAACGGTTCCCATTATCATGTTGGTAATATGTTGTCCAAAGAAGGAATAAATCAAGAAGTTGTTTTAATTCTTCAACAAAATGCAAATACTACTTCTCCTTACATTTATTGGTCTGGAATTATGCCAAATTACCACATTTCTGCTTCTGTAGATCAAATACTCATTGGAGCGACATGTATTCATTCAGTAGATCCGGTTTTTCATCAAGAGAACGAGATTGGAACCATGATCGTTGCTTTAGATCCACAATTGTTTCAGGATATCGATCCATACCTAAAAAATGATTCTTCACGCATTATTCTTGCTACGAAAAATAATGATGTGATCTATGCCTCTACCGATTTTGAATCAGGTGAAAAACTACCTCCTGATTTATTAGAGTTATTTCAAAGACATCAAGTCATTCCTCTGATGTATATTCAAAATGCACCTTACATCTTTTTCAAAGAACACGTATCTTTAACCAATTGGGATTTATACCTATTTTTACCAGTGAGTTATTTCCTCAAAGACCTTTATGATATTGTATTGCGATTCATTATCGTTTTTTTCCTTGTCAGTATCGTATTGTATTTTTATTTTTTACATTTCTCCAAAATGTATATTCGTCCCATCCGAAAACTAACCTGGCATTTTATGGCATATAGCAAAGGACAACCTTTAAAACCTTTGCGAAGAACCCGAAGAACATATGATGAAATTGGCGATTTAATCACATGGTTTAATCAATATGTTGAAGACTTAGAATCAAAAAAAAATGCTGAAGCCCGACTTGCACAATCTCTATTACGACAAAAGCATATCGTCACATGTATTTCCGAAACGATCTTCCAATTCGATCATCAGGGAAAAATTTTGTTTGTAAATCCTGCCTGGAAAAACATATCAGGTTACAATACTGAAGAGTGTATTGGAAAATCATTTTTATCTTTTATTCCCTTGGATCATAAAGAAACTTTTTTTACTTCATTTCAAGAAATAGTTGAAAATCGTAAAGATAGCATATCTGCTAAATTTAAGATAATACAGCAGGATGGTAACCTCTCCTGGGTTGAGATTCATCTAACTACTATGATAGTGGAACGTCAGTCAATTGTTGGAGTGTTATCTGATATAACCGAACGAATTCGAATTGATACCTTACGAGATGAATTTATCAGTACAGTATCTCATGAACTTAGAACGCCTATGTGTGCTATTCAAGAAGGACTCCATTTAATGCAAGACCCTCAAAGTGGAGAACTGAATGAAATGCAAAAACAGCTTATGGATATAATTATTCGGAATATTGATCGCCTTAGTGGGTTGATCAACAATGTTCTCGATTACCAGAAGTACCAATCTGAAACAAAGCATATCACTTTGTATTACGAGAACTTACACAATACAATACAAGAAGCAATTGCTCTTATGGAGCCTATTGTTAAACAAAAAGGATTATCCATTTACTCGATTTTAGATCATTCTATTCCCTTGGTCATGTTTAACAAAGATTCAATTTTACAAGTTTGCATCAATTTGATCAATAATGCTATAAAATTTACCGAAAAAGGGAGCATTACGATACGTATGGTGAAATTCGACCACGAAGTATGCATTTGTTTTGAAGATACCGGTATTGGTATTCCTAAGGAATCCATATCAGGATTATTTGAGTCTTTTACTCAATTGAATGAAAAACATTCAAGTAAAATAAAAGGTACAGGTCTTGGTTTATCCATATGCAAGAAAATTATCATGCGGCACAACGGAAAAATTTGGGTTGATTCCACTTTTGGAAAAGGATCTACATTCTGTTTTACAATCCCACTTGTTACCTGCAATCTGAATAATTCATGAATTAAAGAGAAACAGCATTTATCTCTTCTTTTCACCTTAGTATAATGGTAGAAACTCCAAATATTTTTAAAGGAGAGTCACATGCGAAAGCCAAAAAGTCCTCTTCTTTCATTAAATCGGCTTGAAACTCTAACAGATGGTATATTTGCTATCGTCATAACAATCATGGTCTTGGGGATACATGTTCCAAAAATACCCAGTCAATCTTCAAGTGAAGCATTGTTTATTGCAATGAAAGGTCTGCTTCCTCAAATCATTTCCTATAGCGTTTCTTTTTATTTAATTGCACACTTTTGGTTGTCTCATATACAACAGTTGAAAATGTGCATATGTACAAATCGTACCCACATCGTTATGGTTTTTATGTTTGTTTTTTTTGTATCCTTCATCCCCTTTACAACATCTCTTGTTGGTCAGTACTCTGAAATACGGCTTGCCGTTGCAATTTTCCATTTTAGCGTACTACTCGTCTACATTGTTTCTCTATCTACATGGATGTTTGTTCTCAACAGTAAAAGTTTAATATCCTCAAAGATTGATCGGAGTCAAATCCAATTTGAGAATATCATTCACGTTTTCCGTATATCTATTCCAATACTGGGTGTTTTTGTTAGTCTTTGGGAGCCCATGCTAAGTTATTTCGTGTATGTATTGTTAATACTTGGCTCGTATATTTTACGAAGACATTTTCCTGAAACTTTTTCTAGTTGTGATTCGTAAAAGGATAAGTAAAAAAACGTGTTTCAATATCTTAAGAATTTCTTAAGAATTAAACTATTGAAAATTTAGAAAAGTGTGGTATGCGAAAGGTGTAAAAAACTTTGAACCAAGATTCTTTAGGTAAGCTTCTTATTGTTGATGACGAGAGAGAGTTAGTGGCAATCACTAAAAAATATTTTGAATATGAGAATTACATTGTGGAAGTTGCCTATAGCGGATGTGAGGCACTTCAAATTTTAGACGATACTTTTGATCTATTAATTTTAGATATATCAATGCCAAATATTGATGGTATTGAGGTGTGCCGGCGTGTACGACAATACCATAACCTACCCATTATTTTTTTGACTGCAAAAGGTGAAGAGAGTGATATGATTCAAGGCCTAACATCGGGTGCTGATGACTATATCACAAAACCCGTAACTCTTCCTGTTTTAATGTCTCATGTGAATGCTGCTATACGTAGATATAGAAACCTTTTTCACACAAATAGTGCACTGTTTTATACCTCAATCAATTTTCGTTTCGATCGAGCCAAATATGAACTCTACTACAAGGATACACAAATACCATTAACAAAAATTGAATTTTCAATTCTGTTATATCTAGCTGAAAATCCACATAAAGTAAAATCATTATGCGATATATACGAATACGTTTGGGAAGAGCAATTCCATAAAAATTTTACAAATACTGTTATGGTACACATTAATAATATTAAAAGTAAATTTCTTAAACATATCGGTACGGATCGATTTATAAAAAATGTTTGGGGAAAAGGGTACAATTTTGAAGATTTTTTGTGACACAATAAATTTATTGTTAAAATCTTAAGAATTTCTTAAGAATTTCCCCCTATGTTATTTGTTTTTGTCCTTTACAATGAAATCAGGAAGTACATGGTGTTTCCCATTACACATCAAACGAACGCCACTAAAAGGTTTAAAAACAAAGGTTAGAAATAAATATCTGGAAACTTCTTAATATTTATGAGTTGAATATTTGGGAAAAAAGGAGGAATAATTTATGTACTATGGAGATGAAAGAATTAAAAGAAAGCAAAGAGTTTCATTAACTTTTAGATTGTTTGTAGTTGTGATCGTTAGTATCGTGATTTCTATTGCATTTATGTTCATTACTGTTTTTTTAGGCTTTAAAACTAACCTCATGAAAACATTTGATATTCCTCAAACTTCCTATGATATTGATGTGAACTACCATGATATTTTTTCTGGATCTGCATTTAATTCAGTATATGTTCGATCTGGTCTTGGCTATAGCCTGTGTATTTTTCCAAAAAGTATTTTTGATCTCTTCCTAAACTATACTCCACAAGAAATGCAAGAAGTTGGAGTCTATCTTAACGACGATGAAGAGATTGTAGTGTTTGACCCCTTTCTTCTTGTCCAAAGTACTCTTGGGTTTGCCAGTGAACCTCAGGATATTCCTGCCTATATTATTCGTACTTCAATTGAAAACGGCACGATCATTTTTAATATCGAAGTATATCAACCCGACTTATTCGATAAAGAAAAAGTGTTTACTGCCATTCAAGATGAAATTAAAGACAGTTCGTTTCCATTTCCCTACATTTTTCAATATCCGCAAGTGAACGATGAAGTTATCGCCAACATCATGAATTACTACCATTACGACTTTATAATTAAGGATTCTCGAAAAGAATCCATCCTGCAAACTAATATCCCACGAATAGAAGTACAAAACATAGATCTTCCTACTAAAGGATTTGTTAAGAATATCTTAACGAAAATCGACACAATGGATGACCATATCCAAACCTTATTCAAACGTAAACCCAATTTTGAAGAAATTGACTATCCTGTCGCAGGTCAAAACTTTTCTGGTTACATTTCATATGGATATCGCGGAAACTTGTTTCTTTTGTATCAAATTGCGTTAATAATGGGAATCATCGCATTTTTGTTGTCTTTCTTTCTGTTTAATCATTCTATCATTGCTTATATTGTTGAGATTGAAAAGGGTATACAACGTGCATCTAAAGGAGATTTAAAAAGTCCCATTCGCGTGAAAGGAAACTCCGAACTAACCAGCTTAGCTATCAACATCAATCAAATGGTTAACACCTTAGGAGTTAAATTTGAAGAAGAAAAGAAGAACATTGAATCCCGTGCCAACCTTATTACAAACTTATCTCACGACTTGTTGACACCCATTTCTACTATCATGGGCTATATCACACTTTTACAAGAAGAGAAACATGCCAATCGTGAAGAAGAAATTGATTACCTTCATAAAGCTTACAACAAAGCCGAAACCTTGAAACAAATGATTCAAAATGCCCTTAGTTACAGTGTTCTTATCAGAGAACCATCAAAAGCCAGTCTCAGTAGTGTGTCGTGGGATGATTTATATATGTCATACAGCGAAGAAGCCAAAGCTATCGTCATATCAAGTGGTTTTCAACTAAAAATCACGCCTTCTACATTATATACAAATGTTTTTGTTAGTCGCATTTATCTTGATCGTGTCATTGGTAATCTTTTCATGAATGCAATTAAACATGGCACCAAAAAATATCCAATTGAGATTTTTGCAAGAGAACATGATGAATATGTTGTTTTCACAGTTCGCAATGCAGCATCCTGCAATAAAAGTCTTATACGGTACTCAAAATCTAAACAAGATAAAATATACAGCAATGAAAATGCATCTGGCCTCGGTTTGGCAATCTGTAACCAGCTTATGGATTTACAAAAAGGGTACTGCAAAACAATCGTTGAATATGATCAAAAAGGTCAAGATACGAGCTGTTACTTTAGCACCATTCTGTACTTACGAAAGGCTAAACATGGTTGACGGGAAATGTCTTATAGTGGATGTTTATAAAAATTATGTTGGTGATAACATACTATGCGAACATTAAATATGAATCAATCTTCTTTTTACGGTCACACGTTCATCAAATGATCATTTGATTATAGTCATCTGTGTAAAAAGTACGATGTGTAGTCCTCTAAAATCTGATCATATGGAGTTAAGACAATCCTTAATAACCTGTGGATAACTTTGGAATCTATCAAAAATAATCAAAAAATCAAGACAGTTTTAAGAAAAAACTAAAATTGTGGAAAAATAGGGACAGAAAAATGATTCCAGCGATCGAAATACAGAGCAAGAGATAGGAGACAATCCATTCTTTCAAAGAAATTGTTTCGTACCGGTCGATATAGTCTTTGTGAGTCATTGTATTCTCCTGTAGCAGTATAAAAAAGTTGTAACGAATCTAATTTTTGATGTAAAGGATGTAAGGTCTAAATTATTCTTATAAATTTGCGTTTGCCTACTTTCACAATGTCACCTTCTGAAAATGTTATTTCTGCAAATGGATCTGAAATTTTATTGCCATTAACCGATACACCTCCACCAGAAATGATTCGTTTCGCTTCAGATTTAGATGGAGCCATATGGTGATCTGTGATGAACTCGAAGATTTTAACAGGGGTGGAAGTATCTACTGATATCTCGGGAATATCATCAGGCATTTCTTTCTTGCGGTGAACGGTGATGAAATGATCACGGGCACTCATTGCCTCTTCAGGTGAATGGAATCTTTCTGTAATTTTTGTAGCAAGGTCCAGTTTGAATTCCATAGGATTATGGCCTTGTTGTATATTGGATTTGATATCAAGGAGCTCTGGTTCTTTAGTTTGAAGAATAAGTTGGTGGTATGGGAGAATTAGTTTGTCAGGAATAGACATAATCTTTCCAAACATTTGAACGGAATCTTCGGTCAGTCCAACATAATTACCTAAGCTTTTGCTCATTTTGTCAACACCATCTGTACCGACTAGCAAAGGCATCGTTAGGACTGATTGAGGCCTCTGACCATAAAAAATCTGTAATTCTCGGGCTAAAAGAAAGTTAAAAAGTTGATCAGATCCACCAAGTTCTAAATCAGCTTTGATTGCTACTGAATCATAAGCTTGCATAAGTGGATACATGAACTCATGAAGAAAGATCGGGGTTTGTGAAGAAAACCTTTTTGTAAAATCATCCCTTTCTAGAATTTGAGATAGAGTAAAATGAGCCATCATTTTTAAAAGTTCATCCATAGATAGAACAGTGGACCATTCACTATTGTATCGTATCTCAGTTTTGCCCAGATCCAAAACTCTGCTCACCTGTTCAAAATAAGTTTTTGCGTTTTCTTTGATTTGTTCATATGATAGGGCTTTACGCACTTTAGAACGCCCGGTTGGATCCCCTATACTGGCAGTAAAGTCCCCAATAATAAAAACAATCGTATGACCCATATCCTGGAATTGCTTTAGTTTCGAAATAGGTACGTAGTGCCCTAGGTGTAGATCGGGTGCACTTGGATCGGCACCATACTTGATCCGCAAAGGTTTCCTTACTTGTGCTCGTTGATATAGTTCGTCTGCTCCAATGAAATCCACTGTATTTTTTCGAATCAATTCAAGCTCTGCTTTTTTCATGGGATTCCTTTCTGTTTGACCAAAGATCTGGCGTTAGTTCAAATATGGGATTGTGTGCATTTATATATTCTTCATTCATAATATGGTATTATATATAAAAGTGAACGTACAAGAAATGTTCAACCGTGTGTTGAGCAAAATGTAAAATAGAAAGGACATTTTATGAAGCACGTCATTCATGCACCTAGAGGGACCAAACTCAGTTGTAAAGGCTGGTTTCAAGAAGCTCCTATGAGAATGTTAATGAACAATCTTGATCCTGATGTAGCAGAGTGTCCCGAAGACTTAATAGTGTATGGTGGATCTGGGCAAGCTGCGAGAAATTGGGAGTCATACGAGGCGATTATCCGTAGTTTACAAAGCTTAGAATCAGATGAAACCTTATTAGTTCAATCTGGAAAACCTGTTGGTATTGCAAGAACATCTGAAGATGCACCTCGTGTATTGATCGCAAATTCTCTACTGGTTCCTGATTGGGCAAATTGGGAAGAATTCCGTAGACTTCAACATCTTGGTTTAACCATGTATGGTCAAATGACAGCTGGTAGCTGGATATATATTGGAACACAGGGAATTCTTCAAGGTACGTACGAAACATTTGGTGCACTTGCAAGGAAACACTTTGGTGAGACCAGTGATCTGACTGGTAAATTTGTTTTAACTGCTGGTCTTGGTGGTATGAGTGGAGCACAACCCTTGTCAGTAACAATGAATAATGGTGTATGCTTGTGTGTGGAAGTGGATCCAAAAAGAGCAGAAAAACGACTTCGTGATAAATATGTGCAAATTGTCGTCTCATCTATCGATGAAGCTCTGTCACTTTGTAATTCTGCTGTGCAAGATAAAAAGCCATTATCTGTTGGTTTAATAGGCAATGCTGCCGATGTATTCCCTGAGATTGTTAAACGAGGTTTGATTCCTGATGTTGTTACAGATCAAACTTCTGCTCATGATACTTTGAATGGTTATGTACCCAATGGTATGTCACTGGAAGAAGCATTACAACTCAGGAAAAAAGATCCTAAAACGTATATCAAAAAGGCTCTTGATGCCATTACTGTGCATGTTCAAGCAATGCTCGATATGCAAAAAGCTGGGTCTGTCGTATTTGATTATGGTAATAATATACGAGGTCAAGCGAAGACAAATGGTTTGGAAAATGCCTTTGATTTCCCTGGTTTTGTACCAGCCTACATCCGTCCTTTGTTTTGTGAAGGTAAAGGCCCCTTCCGATGGGCTGCTTTGTCAGGTGATCCTCAGGATATCTTTGAAACTGATAAAGCAATCCTAGAATTATTTCCTGAAAATAAGCACTTGTGTAATTGGATTAAAAAAGCTCAAAAAGAAGTATCTTTCCAGGGATTACCAGCTCGAATTTGTTGGTTGGGTTGTGGTGAGCGTGCCAAAGCCGGGCTTCGATTTAACCAACTTGTTAAAGAGGGCAAGATATCAGCACCCATTGTAATCGGTAGAGATCATTTGGATTGTGGATCTGTAGCATCGCCCTATCGTGAAACTGAATCAATGAAAGATGGTTCCGATGCCATTGCAGATTGGCCAATTCTTAATGCACTTTTAAATGCATGTAGCGGAGCAACGTGGGTATCTGTTCATCATGGAGGCGGAGTAGGTATTGGAAAATCTATTCATGCTGGAATGGTAATCGTATGTGATGGTACTGATCAACAAGCAAAACGCTTAGAAAGAGTACTGACAAATGATCCAACCAGTGGAATTTTCCGTCATGTAGATGCAGGTTATGAAAAGGCTATTGATACAGCAAAGAAAATGAAGATTAAAATCCCAATGATGGAAGAGAGATAGTAATGATAGAGTATCCACAGAGCGTACTAGAAACAGAAAAAACAGTTCATGAGTTAATGAAAAAGAACCACTATTTTTATTTACAACAAGTCGATCGTATTGATGGGCAATATGTTTATTTTAAAGAACGTAAAATGATTAACCTGGCTAGCTATAGCTATTTAGGTTTACTGCATCATCCAGAAATTGATGCCTATGCAAAAAAAGCTATTGACGAGTTTGGTACCGGAACTCACGGAGTAAGAATTCTTGCAGGTACTATTCCCTATCATAATGAACTTGAAGAAACTATTGCTGCCTTCAAAAAAAGAGAAGCAGCTATCGTTTATTCTAGTGGATATGTAACGAATTTATCAGCTATTTCTACCCTTTTCGGAAGACGAGATGCAGTCATTTGTGATAAATACGATCATGCATCAATTGTCGATGGATGTCTCCTGTCTGGTGCAGAATTGATTCGTTTTAACCACAACGATTTGGACAACCTTGAGAAACGTCTAATTCAGACACAATCTCACCGGAACCGATGTGTTCTCATTGATGGCGTGTATAGTATGGATGGTGACATTGCTCCTATTCCAGAAATAATTCAATTATGCAAGAAATACAATGCCATCTTCTTTGTTGATGAAGCCCACTCTCTTGGTGTACTTGGGGAAAAAGGTACTGGTGTTGAAGAATATTTTCAGTGCTATGGAGAAATTGATATTCTTATGGGAACTTTGAGTAAAGTTATTCCATCCATGGGTGGATATATTACAGGTGACTCTACACTGATTAATCATTTAAAGCATCGATCTAGATCATTTGTTTTTTCAGCCGCATTAACCCCTGCTAATACCGCTGCAGCTACTGCTTCATTTCGTCTCATACAAAAAGAAACATGGCGTGTGCAAAAATTAAAAGAGAACATTAAATACTTTACTGGTGCACTTCGCAGTAAAGGTTTCAATCTATTGAATACCCAAACAGCCATAATTCCTCTCATCATTCCGGATGAAGAAAAAACATGGTGTGTTTGTAGGTTTATGCAGGATCATGATATATTTGTACTTCCGGTTGTACCCCCAGCTGTTCCACCCAATACATCCAGGCTTCGAATGAATGTATCGTCGAACATGACTAAACAAGATATGGACTACGTGATTGAAACAATTTTTGAAGCTGACAAAGTCTTTCATATTATTTCATAGGAGGAAATATGCATCCAATCTTATTTTCAATAGGAGATTTTTCTTTTCGATTTTATGGATTGATGATTGCAATCGGAACCTTAGTAGGATATTGGTTTGTAACCACAAAAAAGAAGGATATTGCCCTTACAGATGATGATCTTTTAGATTTACTCCTTTGGTTAATCATTATGTGCATCATCGGAGCTAAGATTGTTTTTATTCTTTCACACAATCCCTTATACTATTTCCAAAATCCAAAAGAAATTCTTTCAGGTTCAGGTTTATCTTTTATCGGTATTGTCATTTTTGGATTAGGCACATCTTGGTTTTATGCTAAAAAGAAAAAAGTAAACTTTTTTGCACTCATTGATATACTTTCTCCTGCTGTAATGATTGGTTATGCAATCGGTCGCATTGGCTGTTTTTTAAATGGCTGTTGTTTTGGACTTCCGACAGACTCTTGGATAGGTTTTCGTTTTGTTACCGTAGACCCTTATCCTCGTTATCCTACTCAACTTTTTATTTCTGCAGGAGCTTTGATTGCTTTTTTCATCCTCAAGTGGATCTATAAAAACAAAAAATCACATGGAAAAGTATTTGGGTGGTTCTTAGTTTTATATTCATTTGTGACGTTTATTGTTTGTTTTTATCGTGACATGCCACGATATTATGGATTAGATCTTACTCTTAATCAGTATTCAACTTTTCTAATTATTCCAATTGCAATCTGCATTTTGGTGTATTCTAGTAAATATCAGCAAATTAAACAACAAGACGGAAAAACCCTAGAAAGTTCTGTTGAAACATGGGATAAAAGTGAATACAAAGAAGACGACAACGAAGTAATTATTCAATAAAAAGTGAAAAAAAAATCAGTAGTTTGCGTATGTATCAAATTCTGCAGGATTGGGATAATTAATAGGCATCAAAGCTTCTTTTGTTTTTCTTTCAATCCACATATGAATAAACTCTTCTGTGAAGATAGGTTTTAGAAAGTCTTGATCTTTTTCAAGTGCATGAAAAGCTCCAAATAAATCATTAGGAACACCCTTGTCATTATCTATCTCAACAGGGTTTGTAGGATCTATAGAATGCAATATCCCATCGATACCTGCTAATAGCAAAGCAGTAATTGTTAGATAGGGATTGCATGTTGCATCACCTGTACGATACTCAAACCGTGTTTCTTCTAAAGAAGTGTAAGCAGGTATTCGTATGGCAGCATTTCGATTTGATTTTGCAAAAGATTTACTAGATGGTGCTTCAAATCCTTGAATTAAACGCTTGTAGGAGTTGGTAGATGGATTCGAAAATGCCATAATGGCACCGAGATGTTTTAAAATTCCCCCCATGAAATGGAATGCTGTATCACTTAGATAAAGAGAATTGTTTTTGTCAAAAAATATTGAAGTATTATGTTGATCAGAAAGAAACATGTGCATGTGCATTCCGTTTCCTGGAGCTCCGTAAATGGGTTTTGGCATAAATGTTGCTACGAGACCTTCTCTAGATACAATATTGTGTACCATCATTTTTGTAATTAATATAGCTTCTGCTGCTTTTTCTGCCGGTAAAAAGTCAAGTTCAATTTCTTGTTGCCCAGGTATACCAACTTCATGGTGGTGATATTTAACGGGAATTCCACACTTTTCAATTTCCTGAACCACTTGTGCGCGTACATCATATGTCTTGTCGTCAGGTCTGGATATATGATATCCTTTACCTTGATTGATAACTCTTTCATTGCCCACAATATCAACATAAGGTGACATAGGATCGATGGAAAAATTAAATTCTTCAAAAATGTGAAATTCAAGCTCTGGAAGAATCATGAAGTTGTGAGCAATTTGGTGACGTTGAAGAAGTTCTTGGGCACTACGAAGTAATATGGTGGGGTCAAAAGGAAATGGCACCGGGGTGTTACTTTGAGGAAAATGATGAATTGTACCAAACATGTTAAGGGTTGGAACGATAGCAAAACGATCATTCCATGCTTTATTTAAATCTGGAATAATGACAAGATCAGAGGAAGTTACCTCAGCATAACCAAGATTTGAAGCATCAAAACCAACCCCTTGTGAGAGTACATGTTCGTCAAAATAAGAGATTGGTAAAGTCACCTTTCGGAGTTTTCCAAAAAGGTCAACAATCTCCAAATTGATTGCTTGGTAGTTCTCACGAATATCGTTTAAAGTCATACATACCTCCATCCGTAGATTGATGACAACCTATATTGTGCAAATTAGTCTTCGCGATTGCAAGTATAGTTAGGGTTGAAAGGAATTCAACAATCGATTGTAAGAATAATCAGAGCTGCGACAGATCAAAGTCAATAGAATGATCATTGATAAAATCAAAGAAACACTGTGGTGGGGGGCATTTAAAAAAGAAATCTTCATTGTGTAACCCTCGGAAACGTAAGGAGTAAGAGTGTAAAAGTAAGGGTACTGGTTTCGAATAATCTATGGAGGAAGGTTCTTCTTTGACGTGATAATGAGCTGTAACAGGAGGATCTACAAAGCTATCTATTGAATCTGATTTGATGGCATCTTCGAAGTTTTCATATTCTGAATCTTTAGCCTTTTCTACACTATCACGAACCAATTGATCAATCGTAATTTTTTTTGGAGGGATAAAAACAGAAGTTTCATGTGGGGGAATGTTAGGTTGGTTGTAACCATATAGTAAATCGCCTACAACAGGATGTCCGATATATTGCATATGGACACGTATCTGATGGGTTCTTCCAGTAAAGATGCGCACTTTTAAAATAGAATATTCATCGTTACACCATAGTCGAAAAGCTCGTGAAGCGGAAAATTTACCACTCTGTGAAGGTACAACTTTTCGAAGCTTATGATTTACAAGTAGCGGCACAATAATATCTGTTGTTTCATCTTTCATTTTTCCGTAGACGATAGCAATATAGTGTTTTTCTACTTCACGATTCTGGAATTGATCAGCTATTAATGCATGAGCACTATTGGTTTTTGCAGTAACAAGAATTCCTGATGTATCACGATCAAGGCGGTGAATGATGCCTGCTCTCTCCATTCCATAGATAGTAGCAAGATTGCGGGAATGATGCATCAATGCGTTTACTAGTGTGCCCGATTCTTCTTTTGGAGTTGGATGGGTTAACATTCCTTTGGGTTTGTTGACTACAATAACATGTTCATCTTCATAAATAATGTCTAAAGGTATATCCTCAGATTTGATGGTTTCGCCAGTAACATCGAGGTAATTAACTTGCAGAAATTGTCCTTTTTTGACTTTCATGCCTGGTCTACGGATAAGAATATTATCGACCGAGATAAAACCCATGAAAATCAACTCAACTGCTTTTGATCTTGTAATGTTGCATTCTGTTGAAACTAATCGATCTAACCTTACACCATCATAAGATTCCGAAATAACTAAATTTTTCTGCATATATTCAATATATTGCGAAACGATTCATTTGCAAAACAAATTCAGCAATGGTAGTCTTTAATAGTATGAAAATTACGAAAATATTTTGAATGGAGTCGGGTTCATGAATCTTTCCAAACGAGTCTTATTAGTTACTGGTCCAATATTCCTTTTTTGTGCTACTGTTATTTTAGATAGACTAACTAAACAAATTGCATTAGAATATCTACCCCAATCTCCAGTACGCGTGTTTTCAATTCTTGAATTTGTACATGTGAAAAACTATGGAGCTGTCTTTGGCTTGTTTTCTAATCAGCCTATCAATTTTGCTGCTTTAAGTATTGGCTCAATTGTAGTTATATTAGTTCTTCTACGTATTTTTTTTAAAATTATTCCATGGTTACCTGTTTCACTTATCTTAGGGGGAGCTGTCGGAAATATAATTGATCGATATCTATATGGTTTTGTTGTCGATTTCATCAAAGTTGGTAGTTTTTATGTTTTTAACGTTGCTGACGCTTGCATTACTATTGGGGCTGGAATCCTTTTCATTATTGTGATCAAGGAACAAAAAGAAGAACCAAAAAAAGAGATTTCACCTCCATGTGACCAAATCTAGAAAAATTAACTACTTTTATTTCTATTGAAAAATAGGAAAAAGATCGTAATCTAGTAGTGTTATTTAATCCAAATTTCCCAAATCATAAAATTAAGGCTTTATCAAGCCATTAATTACTACGCGAATATGTTTCATATTGCGATTGTAAAAAATTCACAATAAACTACCTATACTGCTTTACCATTTGTATAGTTAGTAACTCTACTATTGTTATTGTCTAACTTGTTGATATACTATTATAGGTTTATATTTTACATGGAGAGTCCTATGATAGAAGAAAAAGATACGATGAACAGTAGTACGAATGGTGCTGTTTTAGAAAACAATGGAAATGGAGACTACAACGCGTCAAGCATTAAGGTTTTAGAAGGACTGGAAGCTGTACGAAAACGTCCTGCAATGTATATTGGTTCTACCGACGATCGAGGTTTAAATCACCTAGCTTTAGAAATCATTGATAACTGCATCGACGAAGCAATGGCTGGTTATTGTACTAACATAACTGTTGAACTTAAAGAACCAGATGTCATTTCAGTTATTGATAACGGTCGTGGTTTCCCCGTTGATAATCATCCAGAATTAGGCATACCCGGTGTAACTGTTGCTCTTACAATGCTTCATGCAGGGGGAAAGTTTGATGCCAATAGTTACAAGGTATCCGGTGGTTTACACGGCGTCGGTGTCTCCGTAGTCAATGCTTTATCCGAATGGCTGATTGTAGAAGTGAAACGTGATGGTATCCTTTACAGACAAAAATTTGAACGAGGAGAACCCGTTACAGAATTAATTCCCATTGAAGAGACAAATGAAAATGGAACGCTAGTTACCTTTAAACCAGATCCTGAGATATTCGAAAGTACTGAATTTAATAGTACTTTTTTGCAAAATCGTTTGAAAGAACTGGCTTTTTTGAATCGCAGCTTGAAAATTCGCTATATCAATTATCCAAGCTCTTTTGGGGTACAATACATTTTCAAAGGGGGTATAAAAGAATACCTTGGAATCCTACATGAGAAAGAAAAATGTTTGTTCCTCGAACCAATGTATTTTGAAGGGGAAGTTATGGATGTTTACATCGAAACTACCTTCAATTACCTTCAAAAATCAGACACTAATCTTCTTTCTTTTGTGAACTCTATTTGTACAAGAGATGGCGGTACTCATGTCAATGGATTTAAATCCGGACTTTTGCGTGTTATCAATGAAAAAGCCCATATGTTGAAATATACAAAAGATGAGAAAGATCTTTTTTCTAGTGCAGATATCCAAGAAGGACTTTCTGCCATCCTCAATATACGTTTATTTGAGCCTCAATTTGAGGGACAAACAAAAGGAAGATTAGGTAATAGTAAGGTCCGTAAGGCTGTAGATTCCTTTATTTATCAAAATTTTTCTTTCCATCTTGATCGAAATCCTGATATTGCCAAAGAAATAATTGATCGCTGTTTGATAACCAAACAAGCTAGAGAAGATGCTCAAAAAGCTAGAGAACGCGTTCTTCGAAAGAATTTTCTCTCCAGTTCCGTGTTACCCGGTAAATTAGCCGATTGCACTGAACGAAAACCTGAATTAAGCGAAATATTTATTGTTGAAGGTAATTCTGCTGGTGGTAATGCAAAACAAGCAAGAAACCGTCACACTCAAGCAATTTTGCCTTTGAGAGGAAAAATCCTGAACGTAGAAAAAGCATCTATGGATAGAATTCTATCATCTGCAGAAATTCAAGCCATGATCTCTGCTTTAGGAACTGGTATTGCAGATGAATTTGATTATACCAAACTTCGATATCATAAAGTATTTATCATGACCGATGCTGATGTTGATGGCGCTCACATACGAACACTTCTTTTAACCTTCTTTTATCGATTTATGAAACCTCTGATTGAAAATGGAAACATTTATATCGCACAGCCACCCTTATACCTTATTATGAGTGGTAAAAAAAGTGAAATATGGTGTTTTTCCGACGAAGAATTATCTCGCGAGCTTGCAAAGATTGATGGTAAAGTTGAGATACAGCGTTATAAAGGTTTAGGAGAAATGAGTGCAGCACAATTAGCGGATACAACCATGGACATTGAAAAACGCATTATTTTAAAAGTGAACATTGATGATGCAATTGAAGCCGATAATATTTTTACAATCCTGATGGGTGAAGAAGTGTTACCAAGAAAAAACTTTATCCAAACCCATGCACAAGAAGTTAAAGATTTAGATATTTAGTAGGGAGTCACAATGGTAGATGAAATTCAAAACAACGATGAACTATTTGAACCTCAACCTGAGCAAATACAAGATGTAAGTCTTGTCTCTGAAATAAAGAAATCCTATTTAGCTTATGCAATGAGTGTTATTGTAGGGCGTGCACTTCCCAATGTTAGAGATGGTTTAAAACCTGTACACCGACGAATTCTTTTTTCAATGCAAGAATTAGGAAACTATCCCAATAAACCCTATAAAAAATGTGCAAAGGTTGTAGGACAAGTTTTAGGAAATTATCACCCACATGGAGAAACTGCTATCTATGACGCGCTAGTAAGAATGGCTCAAGATTTCTCGATGCGGTATACTCTTGTTGATGGCCATGGAAACTTTGGTTCTGTTGATGGTGACTCTGCCGCAGCAATGCGATATACCGAATGTCGTTTAGCGAAGATATCCATGGAAATGCTAGATGAACTATCGCAAGAAACTGTAGTTATGTCTCCAAATTTTGATTCTTCTTTAGAAGAGCCCATCTATTTACCTTCCAAAATTCCAAATCTTCTCATTAATGGTTCAAGTGGTATTGCAGTTGGTATGGCGACAAACATTCCTCCACACAACCTTGGAGAAGTGTTGGATGCCACTATTCATGTTATCGACAATCCCGATACTACCAATGAAGAACTTCTAGATATTATGAAAGGTCCTGATTTTCCAACAGGTGGTTATATCGTTGGACAAGAGGGGATACGAAAATACTTTGAAACTGGAAGGGGATCGTTTATTGTACGCGGAAAAGGTCATATTGAAGAAGATAAGAATCATTTGTTGTACGTGATGGATGAAATTCCATACCAGGTAAACAAATCCGAATTAATTAAAAAAATAGCTGAACTTGTAAAAGCAAAAAGAATACAGGGCATTACTGACCTTCGTGATGAATCTGACCGCAATGGCATGCGTGTTGTAATTGTTTTAAAGCGTAATATTAATCCCAAAATTCTAGAAAACCAGCTTTACAAAATGACTCAATTTCAAACTTCTTTTGGCTCTATCATGCTAACGCTTGTTGACAATCAACCCATGACGCTTCCAATGAAGAAAATGCTTGACTATTTTATTCACCATCGTGAAGACATCGTTACAAAGAGAACGAATTTTGAGCTTCGTAAATCCAATGCACGACTTCACATTTTAGAAGGCTTACGCAAAGCTATTCAAAACATTGATGATATCATAAAACTGATTCGTGCCTCCAAAGATACACAAGAAGCTAGAGATTCTCTTGTCGAAAGATATGAATTTACCGAACCTCAGGTAAAAGCCATTCTAGATATGTCTTTAAGTCGATTAACAGGAATGGAACAACAGAAGATCGAAGAAGAAATTTCGAAATTACTAGAATATATCCATTCTTTAGAGTGGATTCTTGAATCTAAAGAAAACCTTCACACTACAATCAAAAACGAATTAGAGGAGATTAGGCAAAAATACAGCGATGAAAGAAAAACAGAAATTGGCTTAGCGGACAACCTCGATAAGGTCGATGAAATGAAGTTGATCCACGATGACGATGTTGTTATAACTCTCTCACGAGATGGATATGTAAAAAGGATGAAAGTTAGTACTCAAAAGACACAACAACGAGGTGGAAAGGGTTCAAGCGATCGTCTACGAAAAGCAGATGATGAGTTGTTGAATGTTTTTTGTTCTTCCAATCATAAAAATGTCATTCTGTTTTCTGACCGAGGAAAAGCATATGATATTCGAACATACAAAATACCTGAAGCTGATAAGAAACAAAAAGGCAGTCCAATATCCTACCTCATTTCTTCTATTGATCCAGAAGAAAAAGTTACTGCCATTTGTGCTTATAGAGAATTGAAAAAGGCTGATTACATCGTACTTGTTACGAATACTGGTGTTGTCAAGAAAGTCCAAGCCATTTTGTATGAGAATATACGAAAAAGCGGTATAAAGGCTATTAACTTAAAACCAGGTGAATATGTTGCCGATGCTAAATTGGTAAAAGATACTGATACAGTCTTTTTACTCACCCAAATGGGACAAGCAGTACGCTTTGATCTCTCTCAACTCCGTACATTAGGTCGAACTGCACGTGGAGTAAAAGGGGTTCAACTCAAACCTGGTGATTTCGTCATTGCCATGGCTGTTGAAGAATCAGATTGTCATTTGTTCTGTATTTCCAGTAAAGGAACCGGTAAAGTTACTGCCTATGATAAATTCCGTAAAACAAATCGGGGATCAAAAGGAGTCAAAGCAATGCGTTTGTCCAAAGGAGAAACTCTCGCTGCTTGCACATCCATTCCCATCGGAGGTATGAATTTAGTAATTGTTACTTTGAATGGGAAAATGATTCAGATTGATACTAAACAGATACCAACTTTAAATCGTGTCACACAAGGTGTCTCCTTGATTAAAACCGTTGGAAAGGATCGTGTTATAGCCGTAACTCCCGAACCAAAAGTACATCCTTAGGAGTGTAACATGAAAAAGAAGGAACTGATTCTAGAGGCAAATCCTCAAACTAAAAAATACTATTTTAAGTGTCAGTGGAAAATAAACGGAACTACTGTGTGGAATGAATTACTAGCTGGTATTACTACATTTTTGATTCTTTCATTCTCCTACTATCAATCCTCTACCATACTAGTTAATGCTTTGAACATCAGTGGAGAACATATCCCTGGTATCATTACCATCATGCTTCTTTTTTCTGCACTACTATCTATTCTTGCAGGTATGTATATCAAAAAACCTCTAGTATACTCCATAAGTACTGGTCTAACTTTGTTTTTAACTGCAGAAACTTTTGCACATTACCATATGGGTATAAGTTCCGGTTTTGGTTTACTTCTGTTGGAAGGAATTGTTTTTCTTATCCTTGCATTTACCGGTGTTACGAAATGTATTGTTGAACATGCACCCACGTGGATCCGCAAAGGATCTCCTGCTTTTCTTGGTTCCTTATTTATTTTGTTTGCGATTCATGCGTCTGGCTTTATATCGGTCTCTTCCGATACTCCTTTTCTTGCTCAAACTATCCGAACTCCTTCAATATTCCTATTTGTTTTTGGAACGATCCTAACTCTTGTTTTACATTTTACAAAAACTAAGAACGCTTTTTTGCTCTCAATCTTGATCACCCTGCTCTTTGGTATGATTTTGAGTAAAAATCCTTCTAATCCAACTTTTCGAATGAGTTGGCTGATTCTCATTGGTTATATCGCAGGTTGGCTAATGCTCTTTTCAATACTTTACGATAAAAAAGTTAAATTTGCCCTTGAGAAATCATTGTGGATCCTGGTAGCATTTTTACTAGGAGGAGCTCTCCTATATACCAATTCTTATTCTATACTACTTAGGCCTGATCAATGGCTTGGAAATCAAGGGGTTTTCTCACTTCCTACTTTCTCCCTATTGCCCATATTTGGAGGTTCTTC
>CAZOYI010000205.1:0-2007 GCA_964583965.1 uncultured Caldisericota bacterium | reverse complement strand
TCTTGGGGGTTGTACTGATCCGTAACGAGTGCTATCTTTTTGTCTCCTAGGTCCGTCTTTTTTCTTATCGGACCCATTTTGTAGGAAAAATGCATGGGAGTAATAGTAGGAAAACTCTTTTGTAAACTGGCTTTATCTTGGATTGCATGGATGAATTCTTCGAAATATGCTTCCAGGTTAGATCGTTTTTGTTTCTCCATTAAATCGTGCATTTCGGGTGAAAAGGAACTTACAAAATGCATTCCCAGATCATCGCAAATGGCATGAATATAGTTGTGCGCGGTGTGGTCGTAAAAATGGATTGAAGTGGAAAAGGATATCGCATATTTGCCTTGAAACACATTCTCTGCTTTTCTCTCCCAAATTAATTCAATAAACCTTTTATAGTGAGAGTGAACGAGCATGAAATACAACGGAAATGCCCAAATGATTGCATCAGATTCATCGATTTCATTGATCACTTGCTGAAAAGCAGCTGTATCTTTTTCAAGTCTTGGTACAGATAAAGCCACTGTTATAATGTTGAAATCATGCTCTGGGTATTGTGCTTGTAAATATTTGATATAGGACATGGTAACGCTGTTATTCCCTTTGGGACTCCCATTTAAAACGGCTATTTTCACAATACCACCACCTTAAGATATCGTTATGGAACATACCGCCTCAGTATAAATTGTAGGGATATAATATTCAATGATTGGATATGGCCAAACCTTTTTGATAAGAAGGGAGATCTTCTATGAAAGATTCAAAGTTAGTTATTGTAACCGGGATGAGTGGGACAGGAAAGTCATCTACATCCCAGCAGTTGTCCAAGCAATATGAATTCAATTCCATACCTTGCCGATGGATTCACGAAGAGATTGATAATGTGCACTAAAAATGTTATAATTGTAAATAATTCACAAATATAGTTGTTAAAAAACAATATTTTGTGTACAATCAAATCAAGAAAGGAGTCATTATGTTATTAGAATTTTTAGTTGAAAATTTCCGTTCATTCAAAAATGAAGCGATCCTAAGCATGGTGGCGTCCTATGATAAAACTTCTGAAAGTAGTAATGTGGTTCGACTATCTCCAAGTGTTCGAATATTAAAATCAGCCGCTGTTTATGGTTATAATGCTACCGGCAAAAGTAACTTAGTGAAAGCTTTGAATGTCTTCTTGAACTACATTCTAACATCTCAGGACAACGAAAAAAATGAAGAGCAAAAAAGAAATATTATTCCCTTTTTATTCCACACAGAAACCCTGAGTAAGCCTTCAACATTTCAGATCATTTTCGTTCATGAATCAATTCAGTATCGTTATGGTATTTCATTGGATCAAAAAAGAATCCATTCTGAATGGCTATATGCTTCATACACATCCAGAGAGTCCAAACTCTTTTATAGAAATGAAGATGAAATCGTTATCGGTAGGAAATTTCCAGAAGGTAGGAAGTTGATTAAGAATACAAGAAAAGATGTTCCCTTTTTATCTGTTGTTTCTTACTTGAACGGGGAGGTATCAAGTAAAATTTTCAATTGGATAAATAATGTCCAAATTGATCCTGGTAGGAAAATCCATCCAACTTCAAAACTATTGCTTGATGAAAGCAAAAATGGACCAGAACAATTAGCTGTAAGAAGAATGATTGAATTGGCAGACTTAAAAATTACAAGTATTGATGTTGTGAAGGAAGATATTCCTCAGCCTTTTTTTGATCAGTTTTTTGAGAACGAAAAGATCCCTAAAGAGGAAAGAGAGAGTTTGATCGAGAAAATACATGAAAAAGGAGTAAAACTGGTAAAAGTAAGAACAGGGCATAAAGTTTTTGATAAAGATGACGAAAACCCCACATCAACAAACTATCTGGATTTTGAAGAAGAATCTCAAGGTACCAAAAGAATCTATTCCCTTATTGGTCCTATACTATTGTCTTTAAGAAACGGGACATTGATGGTTATCGATGAGATAGAAAGAAGCTTGCACCCAGAGCTTATGAAGCAGATTATTGATATGTA
>CAZOYI010000204.1:0-6432 GCA_964583965.1 uncultured Caldisericota bacterium | reverse complement strand
GAAAGAATGAAGGGTACTATACTAGCATTGTGATCATCAATGGGTACATTCACACCGTTAACTTGTGCAACTGCTTGACCAATGGTAATACGGATAATTACAACCGGAAAAGAGCACAGAACGCGAACACCATATTCCATCTCTCCACCATTGGTATCTATTAAAAGAGATCCTTCGTGCATGCCATTATTGAGTTTCTTTGGATTTAAGTACACTTCAATTGTTTGGTCATTACTAAAAAAATTACTATCACTAACTTCTAGCCATTCTGATTGAGATCGGATGGACCCATAAAGATTTGTTCGTCCCTTGTTAAAAATTCTAAATGTCGCAGTAGTCATTTCTCGATTGTTAATCAGCCCAAAATCCAGATACGCTGGTTGAACAATCAAAACAGGAGAATTATCAATAATGATGACATATACATATACTTTTATATCACCACCGTTTGATGTAAGGTAGATTTCTCCTTGGTAATGCCCTTCTAATAAATCTGTCGGATCAACCGAAACAATAATTTGCAAAGATCCAAATGTAGGGATCATAAACGAGCGATCGGAGGTATTTATCCAACGATCTGAGGTGGATATAAAGCCAGATAAAAGTCCCTCTCCACCGTTTTCCAAAGTTAAATATTGCTTAACTCCTTTTTGGTTTTTTTCTGTGATTCCAAAGGATAATCTTTTAGTTCCAACATACAGCACAGGGTGATCTTCAGATAATTTGTTTAGTTGGACTGCATAACCTTCCAGCTGTTTGGATGTTGGATTAAAAGAACGACCAGTTAAAAGGAAACCCAAGTCAGAGGTTCGTGTAACGTTCATAAAGGTATCATGACCCAAATTTCCAAAAGTTGCTTCAGCTTGTTTATTTCCATAGTTGTCGACAAATAAAACATATGCATCTGCAGTTCCATTTTTATTCAATAGATCATCAATTGTTACATTGATTGCTCCAGCAATGATGTAGCCATCTTGATTGGTGGGAATAATATCTTTGGCAATAGAAGATTGTGCATTGTCGTAAAATTTCTCCCAGTGGATGTCACCATTTTCGTTTAACTTCATCATGAAGACACCAATATTATCAGAATATGCATCCGTCTCACCAACTACAACGTATCCGTGATCGTTAGCTGAAACAATTGCATTGGTAGAGTAATTTTTGTTTTTTTCATGAATACGAGTCCAAATTAGGTTTCCTTCTTTACTGATTTTCATAGTAAAAATATTCAATAACCCTTTTGAAGAGATAGTTTCTCCAACGATCAAAAAGGATTGATCGTAGAGTTGTAATAGTGCCTTAGCCATACAATTAGAAGAAATTTCATAAGTATTTTCCCATAGCAAAACCCCTTTTTGGGATACATTTGCAACATAGACAATTTGATTACCATCTGTTCTGATTTCCTGGTATCCAATGATAAGAAAAGTATAATCAATGGTTGCAATTGATTTTATCGCATACAGTTTTTTATCGTATCCGATATTCTTTTCCCATAAAAGCTTCCCGTCACGATCAAAATTAACAATACATATATTCCATTGATTTGAATCAGGATTGAGATAATTGCCTATTAATGTCAGAGTGTTGTTTGGGTTCATATGAAGTCCAACGGATACAGCTTGGTTTGTAATGGATACATCTTGCTTCCATTGTACAATACCCTTTAAATCAGTTTTAAACAAGAAGATATTCTTTTTTTCGAGGTTGTCGGTATTGGTTCCACTAAAGAAAAATTCTTCAAATGGTGATTCTATCAGATTGGTAATTTCATACTTACCAGGGGTATCAAATGTTTGTTCCCATTGGACAGATGGAGTTCGTACAATGGCTTGAGTTGATTTTTCAAAGCTATGTGGAAATAAAGCAGCTATTGTTAGAAAAAAAAGAACAGGAACCAAATACCTTTTCATTTAAGGCTGTAATGCCTCGCTTTCACTTCCATTCAAGAGTATGCGAACGTTATCTACAGAGGAAAAGTGAGTAAAAGTTTTTTCAAGTTGGTTTCTAGCTGCCTGCACGTTACAAGAACCAGCAACAGAGAGCGAGGAGAAATCGAGGAGTAGAGTTTTATTCTCTTCATCTAATCGTATCTCATTGAATATAGCATCGTTTGGTAAGGAAGAAGTATAACCTTGATCCCTTTCGTCCTTTGATGGTCCTTGTAGTAAATCGGTAAGAACAAGCTGAAATCGGGTTTCATCATCGAATTGAATAGAACCTTTAATGCTCCGGGTTACAGAGAAAACTTCTTCACAGCTATTAGAATCTTCTGCTAAATTGAAATTTGAGAAATATAGCACATATTCAAATTCTTTAGAACTGTTGTGTGTTGGTGGAGTGCCGGACCAAATCTCCTCAGCTTTTACTTCATGCTTCGATAATTGCTTTCCCTTAATTGTGAGGAAGTCAGAATCTTGTAGTTGGTTAAAATATATATTCGATTGTGAAGGATGCTGTATGGGTAGGTCAAAAGAAATATAAATTTTCCATTCGATTTTGTTTTTATCTAAAAGGTCAATAGCGTTTTCAGAAGTATACCTTCTTTGAATCGTCCCGCTTACCTTTATTGACTCATTGTAGGAAGCTTTGTTTGTGCATGACACAACAGCTAACAATATAAAAACAATGTATGTTAGTATAATACGTTTCATCATAAAGTCTCTCCTTACCTACTATTGTAACATATTTTCTTGAAATTAGCTACTCTTTAATAGGTTGAGTATCTTTTCTATTTTAAGCTCTGGGGCATTTTCTATACGATTGATGTTGTGGGCATATATCATGGTTGTATTAATATTCGCATGTCTTCCAAGAGCTTGCGCTTCTTGAATTGTTGCACCTGCCTGGAGTGCTAAAGTAATAGCAGTATGTCGTAGGCTATGTGCTGTTATTCTTGAAGTGTTGATTCCGGCTTTTACGAGTTGGTTTTTTACAATTCTAGAAATGGAACGAGTGGTAAGTCTTTGTCCGTTATTTCGACTGCTATTAGACATAAATAAAGGGGAACGTTCTCTTTTTGAAGAAGAAGAACGACTATCAAGATAATTTTGAATGGGTTTTAATGTCTCTGTCGTTAGGACAACGAATTCATCTTTTGTATCTCGACCTTTTCCTTGTATCCACAAAATGCTGCATCCATCTTTTTGTCGTATATCGGCAATATTCGATCTAGCAATCTCTATAGTTCGAAGTCCCGTTCGAATCAACAAATTGATTATGGCAAAATCTCGTTTTCCTTGCAGCGTTTGTGTATCAATGGAATTGAGGACACTACGGATTTGATCAATGGACAAAGTATCTTTTCTAAATCCTCTATTTCTTTTTAAACCTTTGATATCTCTTGCAATATTGGGATACAGTTTTGTACTTTCCATCCATGCAAAAAATTTTCGCACTACTACGATGTACGAAGAAATCGTTAGAGCAGATAGATCCTTCTTGTACAAATATTCTTTGTATTGAAGTATATCATCTCTTGATGGAGAACTAATCTTTTTTTTAGTAATCCACTGAATAAAACCTTCAAGTTGACGTGAATATACTTCTATGGAAGACTTTTTTAAGTCTATACTGTCCAAAAAGTCTTGTTTCAATTCTGAGTAACTTTTTCTGATAGGAGAAGTAACTCTATTCTCAACTGAATGGTCAATTACAGCTACAGAATTTTTTGATCGTGCATTGGCTTGGTTCATATTTTATGTTCATTCCATTTGTATAGTTTGCTTAACAGTATAGACGATTCTTTGCATAAAAAAAAGAGGTGGTGAAAACCACCTCTTTTTTTATATTATCGTCTTGCTTTATCTAGTATTGAGGATATCCGCCTCCACCTGGGGGCATTGCGGGTTCATCTTTTGGTTCTTCTGCTATAACGCATTCAGCAGTAAGAATTAAGGATGCAATAGATGCAGCATTTTGTATAGCAGAGCGAACTACCTTTGCAGGATCAACAATGCCTGCTTCCATCATATTGACATACTCAAACTTCTCAGCATCAAAGCCATGTCCAAGGGGAAGACTTTTTACTTTTTCAGCAACAATAACACCATCATAACCAGCATTGTTTGCAATGGTTCGTACGGGAGCAAATAATGCTTTCTTAACGATGTTAATACCAGTCATTTCATCAGGGTCTTCTGTGGTTTCTTTTTCAAGAGCAGAGGCAATTTGCACAAGGGTTGTACCACCACCAGGAACGATGCCTTCTTCGACAGCAGCTTTTGTAGCAGCTACAGCGTCCTCAACTCTATGTTTTCTTTCTTTAAGTTCAGTTTCAGTAGCAGCACCAACTTTAATAACAGCTACGCCACCAGTAAGTTTAGCAAGTCTTTCTTGTAGCTTTTCGCGATCGTAATCAGATTTTGTATCTTTAATTTGTTGCTTAATTTGCTCAATGCGGCCTTTAATATCTTCAGTTTTACCTTTTCCACCTACAATTGTGGTGTCATCTTTATCGACTTTGACTTGTTCACACGTACCCAACATGTCCAATTCAACATTTTCGAATTTCATTCCCATTTCGTCGGATACTACAGTTGCGCCGGTTAGTGTTGCAATATCGGCAAGCATTTCTTTACGTCGATCACCAAAGCCAGGAGCTTTGACAGCAACGCAATTGAATGTACCGCGCATTTTGTTGACAACCAAAGTAGCCAATGCTTCAGCTTCTACGTCTTCTGCTATGATGAGGAAAGGTTTGCCAGATTTTGCTAGCTTTTCGAGAACAGGAACAAATTCTTGGATAACAGAGATTTTTTTATCGGTAATGAAAATGTATGGATTCTTGAGTACAGATTCCATACGTTCTGTATCAGAAACCATATAAGGAGAAAGGTATCCTCGATCAAATTGCATACCTTCGACAAAATCAACTTTGATGTCAAAACCTTCGTATTCTTCAACAGTAATAACACCATCTTTACCGACTTTTTCCATAGCTTCGGCAATTGATTCTCCAATTGCATGGATCTTTGAGGATATAGTGCCGATTCGCTTAATGTCTTCTTGGTTTTCAATTGGTCTAGAAATACTCTTAATTTCCTTGACAGCGACTTCAACAGCGCGGTCAATACCTTTTTTTAAAGTGATTGGGTTAGCACCAGCCACTACATTACGTACTCCCTCGTTCACCATAGCCTGTGCTAAAACAGTAGCAGTAGTAGTACCATCTCCTGCAACATCAGCAGTTTTGGAAGCAACTTCTTTTACTAATTGAGCACCTTCATTTTCAAATGGATTTTCGAGCTCAATTTCTTTTGCAATTGTTACACCATCATCACACATCGTTGGGGAACCAAATTTTCTCTCCAAAACAACGTGACGTCCCTTGGGACCTAATGTAACTTTTACTGCATCTGAGAGTTTGTTTACACCATCGACAAGATATTTTCTTGCCTTTTCTCCGAATTCAATGTTTTTTGCAGCCATGATGACCTCCTTACAGTATTACTCCGAGAATATCTCTCTCGTTAACAATTAAATACGATTCACCGTCGATTTTGACTTCAGTACCACCATACTTTGAATAAAGCACGGTATCACCCTCACGAATATCAAGGGGTACACGAGTACCATTATCTAAAATACGACCATTACCAACAGCTAGAACTTTACCTTTTTGTTGTTTTTCTTTAGCAGAATCAGGTAAAATGATGCCACCTTTAGTTTTTTCATCGGCATCTAAAGCTTTTACTACAACTCGATCGCCAAGCGGTCTTATGTTCATTTAAAACCTCCAGTTTTAAAGATATCTAATATTGTTATTCCCAGTTTTTCCAAAAGTTGTTAAATATTTTTAGGAAATTGAAAAATAGGGAATTACGATACGGAAAAATTCAAAAATGATGAGAACAATAATGACAATCCACAAGCCAAAAGGAATCTGTTTCTTTCGAAAAGAACCGATAGAAGCATATAACAAAAGTCCTATCAATATGGATTGTACCAAATCATTGGTAATCAATGTTAATGAAGATGTAGCGATAATGGGAAGAAGTTCTTCTATAGAAAATGATTCAGAGAACTCAAATGAACGAATGATTAAAACAATTCCGGCAGATAAAAGAGCAGGACAAAACGCAATAGGAAGAAAAACATAGCTTAACAGTGGTATGAAGAAAACACCAAAAATACAGGTTAGTCCGAAAAAAATAGAAGATAATCCAGTTTTTGCACCAAGCAAAAGAGAAATTGGTGAAGAACTAGAAGACTGCAAAGAGGCCAAAGAAGAATTGCCGGCAAAAAGTGAGGACAACCCTTCATTTATCATCATTTTAGAAAACAGAGAAGACGTTTCGTTGTTATCTTGGGTGGCTGGAAGGTAGTTTTCCATAGTGAAAAACATGCATACTAACAATGTGATATGAAGTAAAAGAATTGAGATAAAGGGTGCCCAAAATGTTCCCATTTGATTTAAAAACATGGGGA
>CAZOYI010000203.1:0-4482 GCA_964583965.1 uncultured Caldisericota bacterium | reverse complement strand
TGATTTGTTGAATGAAGATAGTGCTGTACCAGGTTTAAACAGAAAAACTGCTTATTTTCAAGACATATATCTACCCCCACTTCATAAACAAAAAGAAATAGCATCTATCCTCTCTTGTCTTGATGATAAAATCGACCTTCTCCATCGACAAAACAAAACCCTTGAATCCATCGCCCAAACCCTCTTCCACCAATGGTTCATCAAAGAAGCTGACGAGAAGTGGGAGTACAGAAAAATAGAAGACATCGCAACTATTAAAGGAGGAGGAACGCCTAGTACGAGACATCCTTTTTTCTGGGATGGAGATATATGTTTTGTAACACCAAGAGATTTAACCAATAGTAGGAATGGTGGTTTTTACTTAGCAAATACTGACAAAAAAATATCAGAGAAAGGATTGGAAAAGATAAAATCAGGACTATTACCAACAGAAACACTGCTCTTATCTTCTAGAGCTCCAATTGGATTGCTTACAATTACCGATATTCCCGTTTCAATAAATCAAGGACTGATAGCAGTGATTGATAACAAGGGATTATCTAAGGAGTTCCTCTATTTGTGGCTAAAAGAAAATATGCCATTAATACACTCATACGCAAATGGATCAACTTTCCAAGAGATAAGTAAGTCATCCTTCAAGTCCATTGATGTATTAGTACCAGAGGAAACAACTTTATCCAGAATACAAGAAGCTATTAAGCCCTTGTTTATGAAGATCAAAGTTAATACAGGATTATCTATGAAAACATACAAGTTAAGAAGTCTGCTATTAGAAAAATTGCTAAGTTACCATGAATAAAGATTTTGTTTGTAATCCTGTTTCTTCTTCTGGTGCTGGAACTAATTTTGAAAATCATGTTCAAGTTTTTTTTGCACTATTAATGATAACAAATGGACTACTCCCAGGGATACCTGCAGAGAATTTTCTCGCGATGCAATTTCAAGGTAAAGTAAAGGGATTTCAAACTGACGATATGATAATGTACTACAAAGATACAGGTTCTGATAAAGAAAAAAAAATACTTGCTCAAATTAAGCACTCAATAAATGTAACTAAAAACGACAAATTATTTTACGATGTTATTAGAGCAGCCTGGTTTGATTTCAACAATGAAAAAGTATTTAACAAAAAAACTGATGCTTTCGCACTAATTACCGGACCATTAAGTAAAAGGGATATAACTGATACTCGAGTTGTTCTAGAATGGGCACGTTATGCTCCTGATTCTAAAGACTACTTGAATAAGATTTATAAAGTAAACTTTAGCAGTACAGTGAAAATTAATAAATATGAAGCATTTAAAAGCAATCTAATAAAGTCAAATAATTATCAAGAGATTACAGATGAAATAATACATGATTTTTTGAGACACTTTTATATCTTGGGATTTGATTTGGATGTCCAGTTTGGAATGCATTATTCTTTGTTATGTTCAATACTACAAAACTACACTGATCGTCCAAAAGACCTTTGGAACCAAGTTTTGCAAGAAGTTGTTTTCTTAAATCAAAACGCAGGTAAACTTTCAAAGAATGCATTACCTGTTAGAATTAGAGAATGTCTAAAATCTGAAGGTGTAATAAAAAATCCTCACAGAACAAATTTTAGAGAAGATGAAATAAAAGAAGATTTTTGGAATTTAAGTACAGAAAAAGTGTCCGTAAAAAAACTTAATCTAATTGGTGCTTGGGACGATAATAAACCAGGTGATAAAGATATTATTAAGAGAATTGTTGAAGATTTTGAAAAATGGAATAGCCAAATTCATGAGCTGTTTTTCAAAAACAAGAAATTATTAACTCTTCAAAATGGTAAGTGGAGGGTTAACAATAGACTTTCATTGTGGAAGCAAGTGGCAGAAAGAGTGTTTGATACTGATGTTAGAAAAATAGAAGAATGCGTATTGATGGTATTGTCTGAAATAGAACCACAATTGGATTTACCACCAGAAACTCGAATTCTAGGAGATATTCAAGGAAAAGGACCTAAATATTCATCTGATTTACGTCAAGGTTTAGCTGAAACAGTAGCACTAATGGGAAACTATGGGGATGAACTAAAAAACTGCTCTCATCAGATTCCTGCGAAAACTTCAAAATCTATTGTGCGGAAACTAATTAAGGATAAAAATTGGAAATTGTGGGCATCATTGAACTATCTATTGCCTATGTTGGCAGAGTCAACCCCCCATCTGTTTCTAACTATTGTTGAGTCTGAAATTGAAAAGACATCAAGTGTATTTGATATTTTATTCAAAAAAGAAGATTCTGGAATGATGGGCAATAATTATATGACCGGTTTGTTATGGGCACTCGAAGGCCTTGCATGGGAAGAAGAATTTTTACCACAGGTTTTACTTATTCTTTCTAGTTTGGCAAATAGAGATCCTGGGGGAAATTATGCAAATCGTCCCTTAAATTCGATCATAAATATTCTGTTGCCTTGGCACCCACAAACTCTAGGTTCTTTTGAGAAAAGAATTGCTGGCATAACAGCAATTTGTAGTGATTACCCTGAAATTGCATGGAAGATACTTTTTGCATTAATACCAAATCAAACAAATCTAGCGAGTAACTCATATAGACCCAAATGGAGAAAGATTAGTTTAGATGATGTGGATACTAAGATTTCAAAAGAAGAGTACTTGAGACAGGTTGAAGAATATCAGAAAGTAATGATTGAAATGGCGCAAAAGGATATTTCAAGATTCATACAGTTAACAAAGATAATGGACGATCTTACAGATCGATCACGTGAAATTATTCTTGAACATCTTTCATACAACGGCATAAGGAATTTATCAGAAGATGATAGATACCTGATCTGGTCTTCATTGACTGAATTTGTTTCAAAACATAGAAGATATCCTGATACAGAATGGACCTTAAAAAAAGAATATCTTAAAAAGGTTGAAGAAGTCATTGGAACATTCGAAGTAGAATCACAGTTTACTGACAAGTACCTGTTTGAAAATGATGATATAAAATTATATCAACAGAAAGGGAATTGGGACAAACAGCAAAGAGATTTGACTAAAAAAAGGAAAGAAATTGTCAATAGAATTCTGTGCACAAAAGGAATTAATGGCGTAATTGAATTCTACCACGATGTAAAACATCCTGATAAAGTTGGATATTCACTTGGCATGATTCAAAGTAAAGAAGTAGACAATTTTGTCATTCCCAATTTATTCCACAAATCTGATGAAAAGTCTCTGGAATTCATCAAAACATTTATTTCAAGCCGTTTTCATTCGCAGGGTTTAGAATGGATTGATAGCTTTGAGCAGAATGAATGGACAACAGATGAGAAATGTCAATTTTTGATTCATCTACCTTTTAAAAATGAAGTTTGGGATAGAGCAAAGGATTGGCTTGGAGAATCAGAGAATGTCTATTGGAAGGAAGTACAGCCAAATTTATATGACTCAATCAATTTGAATTATGCAATTGATAAGTTTTTAGCAGTGGAAAGACCCTTACTAGCTCTTTCATGCATTTATAGATTATCCTCAGAAAAAAAACAAATGGATACAGAAAAAACAATAGAAGTGCTAGAACATGTAGTGTCTAGTGCTGATAAACTGAGATCACCATGTGAATATGAGGTGATTGAGATTATCAAACAATTACAAACCGAAGTAAATATTGATACTGACACATTAACAAAAATTGAATGGTTCTTTCTTCCAATATTAAATGATCATTATGGCGCAAGACCGATGTGTATCGAAAAAAGACTAGCAACTGAGCCAAAATTTTTTTGTGATGTGATTCAAATTCTTTTTAAATCCTCTGATAAATCCAGTGAGCAATTCAATCCAAAAAAATATAGTAGATGGACTATTCAAAATGCTTGTGATTTGCTATTCCACTGGAAAAGACCCCCAGGTTTGTTAGATGACGGGAATTTTTCTATAAATGATTTGAAAAATTGGTTGAGTCAGGTGAAAAAAATCTGTCGTCATTCTGGAAGGTTAGATGCCGCATTGGAATATGTAGGAAAAGTATTATTTTATTCTCCACCTGGTCAAGACGGTTTATGGATAAACGAAAATGTAGCAGAGCTTATGAATGAGAAAGACGCAGACACTATTAGAAGAGGGTATGGTTTAGAAGCATTGAATTCAAGAGGTGTGCATTATGTCGATCCAACCGGAAAGCCCGAATACCAGCTTTCTGAATTTTGGGGAAAGAGAGCTTCTGACATTGAAAATAAAGGCTACATTCGATTTGCATATACACTGAAGGAAATAGCTCATTCTTACGAGAACGAAGCTAAACGTGTTATTGCTGAACATAAGCAGGATGAAAATGAAGTTTCATGAGTTGTTATTTCGATCAAAATCATATTGTATGACTTCAGCATTATTAAAGGTCTACCATGAGTAAAATCTATGAACAGCAGATTGAAACATTGGTGATGGAGCTGTTGGGGTCTTTGGGGTATGAGAGTGTGTATGGTCCTGATATTGCGTTTGA
>CAZOYI010000202.1:0-19098 GCA_964583965.1 uncultured Caldisericota bacterium | reverse complement strand
GCGGGGTAACTTGCGGGGTAACTTGCGGGGTAACTCTTTCCATAGCAGGGAAAGACATCCTTATAAAGTTCTCGGATAGCTGAAAACACTTCTTGCCATAATATTCCAAAATACGCGGAATGCCTGAACCCAGCTGCTCTACCATTTCTAAGTCCTTATAAATCCTCATTAACTCCTTATTTCGTGGAACAGAAAACCCCTCAAAAAACTCTTTCTTACTTAATCCTTCAGGCAATGAACCTGTTGATATGATCTCGATCCGGTCGGAGAAAATCTCAAACTTAGGTGGAGTTTCTCGTGTGTAGTCATTGTGGACAAAAGCGTTAATAATTGCTTCTCGCAAAGCAATACCGTTCCACAAACGTTGTTCTTTCCTATCTTTGGGCGTTATAATAGCAGCTGTACGATTCTCCAGGTCAACTTTGTCTAACACACTTTTAGTAGCTTTAACAAGAGAACAATAACCATATTCGTTATTCTCGATAAGGTTTACTCGGTTTTTTCCGTTGTATTTAGCAACTTTTATAGAAATGTTGTTTTCATCTGCGAGAAGATAGGCAGCATAATTAAGTGATCCTTCTTCAGTAGTCAGTTCTAAATTCTTTACAAACTGTTTGTTGAGTGGTTTTTTCTTTTCCTCGTAATAAATCCTTAATTGCTCAAAACTCAGATCTTGCCGATGGGCTTTTATTCTACCAATGGAATTGCGGGTACGGGTTGCAAACAACTTATCAATATTTGTTTGGGGCATTGGTTCTGCAGCTGTACCCAATCGGACAAAACACCCTTTTTCTGTCATACCGTATTTCTTTTTAAAATATGGCTTCTCACTGCCACTAGCTACAATGATCTTGAGAATTTGATTATTTTCTTGTTCTTCGGTTATTACATCAAAAAGTCCAAGAGCAGAAGGAGAAATATTATTCTTAATTCGATCTTTAATCTTAAGCATATCTCCATCTGGATCATTTAAACCAATGATTTCTCCATTCTTACTCACTCCTATATATATCAAGCCACCTTCCCTATAATTTAGAAAAGCTACAATTTCTTTTTCAAGGTCAAGATCCTTTGTAAGTCGTTCTTTGCATTCTATACGATTTGTTTCAGTCATGTAAATTCCTTATTTTTTATCTAAAACTCCATTGATCGATCTTGCTATTGAGTCTATAAAAAAAATAATACAGTTGAGAGTTAAATATTTACTGCGGAAGGTTCCAACTATCTTACTTTATTCAATTCTATCATATTTTCAAACCCAACACTCAAATAAGCAGTAACTGAAGATCAAGAATGAATTTAGTGAAAAAAGAATAATCCACTCATAAAGCCAACAAAAGCCGAAAGAAGCACCACTAGAAAAATATAGGTGGTTGCTTTTTTACCCCCCAATACTTTGGCAATAATAATGATGGCAGGAAGGCTTAAGGAAGGCCCAGCAAGAAGTAGTGCTACAGCAGGTCCTTTTTGCATACCCAATGACAAAAAACTCTGCACGATAGGAACTTCTGTCAAAGCTGCGAAATACATGAACGTTCCAAATGTACTAGCGATGATATTGGAAAGATATGAGCTATTGCCTACAAACTGCACAATGAAATTCGGAGAAATAGCGTGTTCTATCATACCAGCAAAAAATATCCCGACCAATGTCAAGGGGATAATCTTTTTTGCCAGTTTATACGTTGCTCTGCACCAACCCAGGAGTTCTTGTTTTGAAAAACAAAAAATAAGTTGCACGATTAACAGGACTGCTAAAATAAGGGTAGTAACAAGGTTGCGAATCCCGGCGATATACATTGCAAGGAGAGTTGCAAAGAAGAGTGCATTGTGCCAAAATTTCCTGGTTTGGGGTTCTTCAACTTGAAACAAAGCTTCATTTGCAACTATCTTTTCGCTCGAATTGTACAGCAGATACATGATGAAACCGATAACAATGGACACAACGCCTGCAGAAATTGTGCGTACCAATCCAATATCAAATCCAATTAAGGTAAATGTTAACAAAATGGCTACGACATTGATGGCAGGCCCGGCAAAAAGAAACGTAACCGCAGGTCCTATGCCAGCTCCTTTTTTTCGGATAATAGCAAACATAGGTAAAACGGAACAAGAACACACGACCAAAATTCCTCCCATCAGGGATGCAAACAAATACGCCGTTATTTTGTTTGCGGTGGGTCCAAAATACTTTAGGATGGATTTTTGGGAAATAAACTGAGCAATGGCGCCTGATATGAAAAAAGCCATAGTAATAGCAACAACTCTTGGTGGAGTCAGGTAGTTTACAAGGAACACCCAGCCTGCTAAAACAACATTCATATAGTCTTCTCTAAGAACCCCGTTAAATTGTTCAGTCGTCACCCTTTCCATGAAAGATCATGAAAATCGAGATATGATTAATTGGCGGAGAGGGGGGGATTCGAACCCCCGTTAGAGAAACCCTAAACCTATTTTCGAGACAGGCGCCTTCAACCACTCAGCCACCTCTCCACAGAAAAATCAATACAAATTATAACAGGAAAGAAAAATTTTCCTATGTTTCTAGCTCTCCACCATGGATTCTATTTTCATGTATGGATGCATTGATCTTCGAAGAAAAACATCCCAAAAAGTAAGCCCTATTCAAATTCTATAGGGACGGCGCAAATAAATACAAATTCTTGCTCTTGTGAAGGATTTGTAAACTGGTGCATTTCATTTGGCTCTACATAGGCAAAATCGCCCTTTTTAACAGGGGTTTCTTGTGTATCAGAGACCATCACCCCTTGCCCCTCTATAATGTAATTCATATGTTCAAAGGGATGTTTGTGCAAAGGAGTATGCCCACCCGGCTCAATGGTAAAAACACGAAAACAGAAATTGGGAGCACCGTTTTCCTTGGAAAGAGGGGTTTGTTTGTACACCCCTTTGACGCCATCCATTTGAGGGACTATCTTTTCTGTATCTTTTAAAGAAACAATTACCATACCAAACCTCAACTTTATATAATGTAGGAATCCAAAAGTAGTGTAGCAGAAAAAGAAATGGGCTGCAGAAATTTCTGGTTGCCTGATACCAACGTTTTTCTTTGTTAATAATTCACTACATTCGTAGCTTCCAAAACCTCCTGCACCACTCTTCCTGCTTTTACAGGATGCGCATGTTCTACAAGCATGTCGATGGTAATATGCCTTTCTTCAATGCAGGGTTGGCATACAAGAATGTTGCCTCCAAACTCAATAAACGTATCAATTAACTTCTTTAAAGAATCAAACCCTGCACAAAATACATGTTCATAACACCCTTTTTTGCTTAAAAGAACCCCTGTCCCTTGCAGAATAACAGTAACTGGCACATCCATTGCCAGGGCTGCATTGCCACATATAAAGGGGAGGGATGCTTTTTCTGGGTCATCGGGGCCATGCGTCGCGAAAATAACAATTTTTTCTGTTTTTTGATCGGTCATTGTTCCACCTCTTTGGTTGGATATAAACTAGGGTTTCTTATGAAATCCATTGGTGATAACAAATAGAAAAAGATACGAACAACAATTAGACTATAAACAATCTGGACAATAGGCTTGCACAAAATAATCGGATACATCACGAACCGAATGGGTTGTTGGGATCACTCGTTTAAGATTTGCCATACAAATGGGACACGAAGTAACAATCGTAAAAGCACAATCAAGCAATTGATTCGCTCGTTTTTTTGCCAGCAGGGTCGACTTTTTTGGAAACAAAGATTCCAGCGGACCTCCGCAGCAATTTGCAAGAACACCTGAGAGCTCCGCTTCTTGCACGTCAATGCCAATCGCTTGTAACAATGTGCGGGGCTGCTCTAGTACATGTTCTGATCTTGCATACAAGCATGGATCGTGGATGGTAACAGTTTCATGTAAAGGTTGTAAAAGGGGAGGTGGATTTTCAGCAAGAATTTCCAAATAATTTTTTACCTCTATATCGAAACCCTTTATGAATTGAGGATATATACTTCGCACAATGTGCGTAGAATGAGGGTCTATTGTGATTATCTTTTTCACATGATGATCTTTCCATGTTTTGTAGACATACTTTGCATGTATCTCAAATGCTTCATCTAAGCCTTCGTCGTAGGCAAGGGCACCAGAATAATAATCGTGTTCGAACAAATAGCCAAACTCTACCCCTGCTCTGTGTAAACAGTTCACAATATTGCGAATGGGTTGATCGTACAGTAGTTTTTCATTTCGACTCGGAAAGGCCATAAATGTAGTAAGATTCACCATTTTATTGAAGAATCGACCCATCCCAAAAAAACGAGTGATCCATGAATCTTCAAATTTCTCCAGTTGTTGACTCATGGAATTGATGAAGGGGATCAATTGATACATCTGTCCCGTATATAAAATGGTGTTTCCTCCACGAGGTAAGGAGAATCCCCGAGACCAGTGTGCAATGCTTTTGGCAGACAAGGGCAATATGCTTTTCCTGCGAATGATATTGTCTGCAAAGATTCCTAAAGTACTACCGATGGGTACAGGCATACATTAACTCCTTGATAATCCATACACTTCTCGATTCAAATATGTACGAAGAGATCGAACATTCTCAGCAATATGAACTCCTGCAGGGCAGTTTTCTTCACACATACGACACAAAAGACACGAATAAATAGTAGCGGTACTCTCAAGTACTTTCTGTTCAGCTCCTATCAGAACATACCGGAACAATTGCCGTGGAAGCAAATTGATTTCCATGGGACAAATTGCGGTACACGTTCCGCAGTTGATGCAGGCATTCGCGTTAAAATCACTACCCAGCTTCATGTGGCTCAGAAAGTGACATTGAATCGTTATTTCTTCCTCATTCTTCGGTGAGTTTGTATTGGTAGTAATCATCAATTCTTCCTTTCGGTATACTGACAATGGTTCCATATCGCATCATAGCCATAATCCATATAACGATTTCGCAGGATGGTACTTGCAATGCAACGGATATTTCAGGAATCGTAAGAGGTTTCTCTTTTAATAACGCTTTTAAAACATATTGCATGGGCATCTCATCTCTCATAACTTCAGCTGAATTACGACGTCTTTTTTTCTTCATTGATGTCCTCGTCTATGCTGTCTACATTTCGTGCTAACGCTTCAATCATGGAACCAATTTGTGTATTGGTGTAACCTTCAATGGAGATTGCCTGTGATGGACAAGCGGGTATACAAACACCACCACCTTTACACAAAACAACCTCTACGTCTGCAATTGTCTTGTTTTCCATCACAGTGGAGTGAATTGCATCGTAAGGACAAGCCTTTATGCATTCTCCACACCATACACATAAATCTGGATCTATTCTTGCAACAAAAGGTTCTAGGTTGACATATCCTTTTAACAAAAGAGCTGCTGATTTTGCAACGGCTGCCATAGAGCTAGCAACACTTTCAGAAAGATTTTTTGGTCCTTGGCATGAACCCGCAATAAATACACCATCAACAACTGTTTCAACGGGGCGCAGTTTCGGATGAATTTCATTGAAAAATCCTTCTTGCCCAACAGGAATTTTCAACACATCGACAAGCTCTTTGTTGCTGCGAGGAATCATCCCTGTAACCAACACCACCAAGTCGCAGTTCATTTTGATAGTCTGGTTTCCGGTTAATGAGTCTTGTACGGTGACAGCAAGGGTATTCTTCTCAGCCTCAACAGAAGGTGGCTTTTCTTCCTCATAACGGAGATAAATAGACCCTTCTTCCAAGGATTTTTCATAGAGCAGTTCGTACTTTCCATAGGTGCGAATGTCCCGAAAGAGATGGAATTGGTGAATAGCTGGATTTATGTCATGCACTACACTTGAAGTGTGAGTGGTTGCATTGCAACAATATCGAGAGCAGTATTGATGAGCAGATTCCCCCATCCTTTTAGGGTGGCGAGAACCAACGCAGTAGATATAACATATGGATTGAATCAGTTTGTTGTTATGTGTGATTGTATTAGATTCATTGGATGTTTGGGCTAGCAATTCCTCAAATTCTGGGAGCGTAATAACGCCAGGAAGCCCATAGCCAAACTCACCTTCTTTGGGAGTGTAGGTTTCAAACCCTGTGCAAACAACTATACACCCAACGTTGAGCGAAAAAAAGTGTTCTTTTTTCACCCGAATTTTTACTGAAAAATCCCCAATATGTCCTTCTTTTTCGATCAGTTCTGCATCGGTTAACAACACAACATTGTCTCGATTGTGCAGCTCTTCTTTAAGCCTCTCAACCAAGTCGTATCCTTTTTTGTTTTGAGGAAACATGGTTCCCCATCGTTTTGTCATTCCACCAACATACGATTCTTTTTCAATAATGTGAACATTAATCCCCATATCAGACAACGAAAGTGCCGCTCGTAGTCCAGCCATACCAGCACCTACAATGAGGACATGGGAAAGTGTTTCTACGCGGAATCTTTCCAAGGGTTTTGAATGCAATGTTTTAGCAATACCAGCGCGTATTAATCGAAGCCCTTTTTTGGTGGCTGCTTTTACATCATGAGTGTGTGCCCACGAGCATTGTTCTCGAAGATTCACTTGGGTATACTGATATTCGTTCAAACCAGCTCTTTTGACCATCGCTTGAAACGTACCCAAATGGAGCTTTGGAGAACATGAAGCAACCACAATCCCTTCCAACTGTTTTTCTTTGATGTCATCAATAATATTCTGCTGCCCTGCATCGGAACATGTAAACATATTCACCATCACGGACTTTACATAGGGTTCTTTGGCAACTTCGATGCGCAATCTTTCAGTATCCACAAAATCGGATATATTGCCCCCACATTCACAAATATAGACGCCAATTTTTTGTACCTTCATGATGTTCGTTCCATTCTTTTGAGATAGGCTGCAATTTGAGAAGCAACTGCACCGGAATGAACAACGGTATCTGGAATATCTCGTACAGCTGTAGCAGATCCAATAGCAAACACTCCTTCAATGCTCGTCTTGCCAGGTTCAAGATCTGCATCCACTTCTACCACATACTGGTTTTCATCCAATTGAAGTGTTTTATCTGAAAACATTCCTTGGACTCCTTCTGTTGGAATCATTCCAATGGAAAGAACTACCAAGTCATGTTTCGCTTGCTTCATGCCTCCTTCTCCTTCCATATCTTCATAAAAAACGGTACAATCTTGTTGGGCATCTTCTTCGATTCTGGCTACTTTCCCTTTTGTGAAATAAATCCCCATTTCTTTGGCTTGCTGATAAAATTCTTCATATCCTTTTCCAAACGCACGAATGTCAATGTAGTACACAGTGATATCTGCCAAAGGCAAAGCCCCCATCAGCAGCTGTGCTTGTTTTAAAGAATACATACAACAAATGCGGGAACACAACCGGTGATGAATGGTTTGGTCGCGGGATCCTACACACAAAACAAAGGCGATGTTGGAGGGAGCTTTCCCATCAGATGGCCGTAGAACACTATTATAGGGGCGTGTAGGGGAAAGGATTCGCTCCATTTGTAAAGCATCGATGACATTGGGAAAACGATCATATCCCAAGGCTGGTTTCGTGGTGGGGTCCACTATTGTAAGCCCGGTAGCAAGAGCAACCGTCCCTACCGACAAAACTTCTTCCTGCGCAAGCATATCCAAAGAAATGGCATCAGCAGGACATGCCAAAACACATTGACGGCATTCCGAACAACCTCCGCAATCCAAGCATCGATTGGCTTCATTCATGGCTTCTTCTTCTGACACACTTTGTTCGTATTCCTCAAAGGATTGCATTCGAACGGTAGGGGACGTTTTGGATGTTACCATCGGTTTCTTTTCGGTTATACCGTTCTCGTATTGGGAGAGAATCGATTCTTTGTCTACCATGGGCCATTTTTCTGGGAACCGCACCTGTGCAAGATCGTTTCCTTGTAGCCACTGATCCATAAAAAAGGAGGCCCGTTTCCCTTGTCCTATTGCAGTAGTGATTGTATCTGGGCCTGTTACAATATCACCTCCTGCAAAAACATAGGGAATCGGCGTTTGAAGAGTTTCAGGATCCACTTCAATCGTTTTTCCCATTTGACAAACCGCAATTTCATTGGAAAATATGGATGCATTGGTTTGCAACCCAATAGCGGTAATAACCGTGTCATAGAATTGGATAAATGCACTGCCTTCGACGGATTTCGTGGATCGACGACCACTGGAATCTTCGTCTCCTAACTCCATGCGAACCAAATGTATCCGAATGCCATCCTTGTCTTTCACTATTTTGGTAGCATTTGTCAAAAACTCAATATGGATGTTTTCTTCCAGCGCTTCTTCAACTTCTTCTTCATTTGCAGGCATTTCATTGCGGCTTCGACGATACACTACGTGTACATCAGAAGCTCCCAACCTTTTGGCTGTACGAGCCACATCAATGGCTGCATTCCCGCCACCGATAACAGCAACTTTGTTGCCTAGATCAATAGTTTCACCTTTGTTGACTCGCTTCAAAAAGTGAACACAATCCAATACTTCAGGCAATTCTTCGCCTTGTATTGACATCGAAGCACCGCATTTGTTCCCCGCTGCCAGAAAAACGGCATCAAATCCTTCGTTTTTCAATTTTTCAAAAGACGTGACTTTTGTATGGGTTTGAATTGTAACTCCCAGTGCTGTAATATTCTTTATATCCCGATCCAGAATTGCTTTGGGTAAACGATAGGATGGTATGCCCCACCGCAACAATCCACCTGGTTTTTCTTCTTCCTCAAAAATGGTTACGATGTATCCACTTTTGGCCAAGAAAAAGGCGGCGGATAATCCTGCTGGACCAGAACCAACGACAGCAACTCTTTGGTCCTTTTGTATGTCGGGAGGTCCATATTCAGGTTCTTGGTATTTTTCGTAATAACGATCCACAAGAAAGCGCTTCATTTTCTTTATACTAACGCTGCCTTCGATGGATTTACGAGTACATTCTTGTTCGCAGGGTGCATAACAAGCTCGGCTTAAACAGCCTACCAAAGGAGCATCTTCAAGGTGTTGTCGAAAAGCTTCATCAAACTTCCCAGCCCGTATCAATGAAATATATCCATGAGGCTTTACGCCGGCAGGACAGGTATACGAACAGGGGGAAGAGCCCACTTTGCTAATGATTGCTTTTTTTGGGACAGCCTGCGGGAATGCGATATGAGCACTTCGCCGAGCAATCAAGCCGGCGTTAAACTCGTCTGCAATTGCTACGGTACAGGCAGTTTCACAATCGGAACATCCTGTACATTTTGCAAAATCTACAAAAGTGGGTTTTTTTAAAAGCTTTGCTTGAAATCCTGTGGAGGTTTGAGCAATACTGGTAACTTCCGAGTACACTTTGAGCGTAATATTTTCATGATTCACAGTGGCTGCCATTTTCGGGGTTGAAATGCAGCTTGCACAATCCAAGGTAGGAAACACTTTGCTGAGTAAAATCATTTTCCCACCAATACTTGCTTCTTTTTCAACAAGAACGACTCGATAGCCCATATCTCCAAGCGTTAGTGCCGACTCCATTCCGCCAATACCCCCACCAATAATTAGAACATCATAGTCCATGCGTTGACTCCAACTCTTTTTCTTCAGATCATTGCTGAAGTTTTACTAATGTTTCAGAAAATTTTTGGATATGATTCACGAAAGCATCGGCACAAACAGAACAAATAGCAGCCATTTTTAACCGTTGCACATCATATCCTTTTTGTTTCATTAATTCCTGGGTTTTTTCGACGACTTTGCTGGTACGATCTGTACAGTCAGAAACATAGGTGCAATCGGATCCATCTGCAGCGAGAAACACACCGTCAAAACCTTGTTCTAATGCTTCTATAACCCATTGCGGGTTCAGTCCACTGGAGCAAGGGATGGATATCGTAACAGCACGGGGGGAATACTCTTTATGAGAACTTCCCGCTAAATCGATTCCTAGGTCAGAGATTGTGTCGGTTGAAAAAATCAAAATGAGAGGTTTCGATTGCGGTGAAGTCTGAGCAGGAGGCACTACTTGCCTCGTGTAACAAAAATATGCCATACACCCGATTCTTCATAGAATCCAAGATATTCATGGCCCACTTTTTTCGACCAAAGCGGGATATCTTCACAAGTCCCTTCGTCGGATGACAAGACTTCCATAATGCCACCCATGGGAACTGATGTCATACCACGTTTGGCTTCCAGCAGTGGACCAGGACAAGATGTGCCCCGTGCATCAACAAGACGATCTACTTTCAAATTTTTAAGTTCTTCTAGATTCATTGTGTACCCCTTTCTAAATGGGTTGAAAAGATGGTTCATAACAACATAGATAAGGTGGTAAAAAGTAGCAAATGCCATGTATAAACATCTATATTAGTTCTATAACATCGGTACCGAAATGTCAAAAATTTTTGACACTTTTTTGTAACACTTTTTCTCTTTTTAACTTTTACTTATTTTTTGCCTTTCTAGCACTATTTTTTTTACTTTATGCAACTTTTATATCCCATTTTTTATTATGAGTTCAATAGAGTGCATTTTTAGGTTTTTTATGATTTTTCGTAAAATGGTGTTTTAACGGTCTTGGTATTCATAAAAATGCTACGATGGTATGCGCATACTCATTGCTGTCGCTTCTGTCGTCTGTTGTGCTCAGGATGGATTGGATAAAACGAAGGTTTTTGAAAGGGTTTTTAGGAACGTTTGCGTTCAAAAAAAGTATGAAGCTGTTGTTGAATCTCTGTTTCTAAAATACCATTGTAGACAGAGAAGGGGAATAATTGAGTGGATACTGCATACGGACCGCAAAAAGCGCCCATTTTGGGATTCTGTACTCCGTAATAGAGAGAACGGATGCGAGATAACAAGATGCCTCCCATACACATGTTGCATGGTTCCATGGTAACAAAGAGATCGCACGCAATCAGTCGCCAATCCCGTAGCACTTTGCTGGCTGTTCGAATTGCTTTCAGCTCTGCATGCGACAAAATAGTTTTGTCTTTTTCGACGGTGTTGTGTTCTGCAGCAATAATGTTGCCTTTTTGAACAATGACGCACCCGACAGGAACTTCTTTCATTTCCAGTGCCTTTTTTGCTTCAAGCAAAGCTTCTTGCATATATTTTTCAGCGTACGAATGCAGGGAGATCTGATTCATTAGAACAGCCTTAGATCCAAAAAACTTGCGTAATGATCACGGCTCCGCCCTATAATAATATGATCAAGCAAGCGAATACTAAGGGATTCCAGGCATTGGCATATCCGCTTTGTAATTTGGATATCTTCTGGAGAAGGATTCGTTTCACCAGAAGGATGGTTGTGCACCAATACAACACCGGTCGCATTATGTCTAAGGGCAAGACGCAGCACTTCTTGTGGATCCACCAGGCAGGTGTCAATCGTTCCTATTGTCAATCGCTCTCTATGAATGGGTCGGTTTCGGTTGTTTACCAAAATGATGTAAAAAGATTCTTTCTTATGGTCTTGGTATTCTGGTCCCAAGTAGTGGTAGACATAATCAATAATGTCAGTGGGAGATTGAAAACGATAATCCCCTTCCTTTTTTTCTTCTTTCAGAAATCGTTTTCCCAATTCAATGCCTGCCATAATTTGTGCAATTTTAGCAGGGCCCAATCCTTTAATCTCTTTTTGTAGTTCATGAACAGAGTACTGTGCTAAGTGACGGATGCTATACTCGCAATGGCCTAAAACTTGTTCTGCTAGCTGCAGGGCAGATGTATTTCTATACCCGCTCCCCATCAATATTGCCAATAGTTCTTGCAAAGAACACTCCGACGATCCTTTTAGAAGCAGCTTCTCTCTAGGTCTTTCGTCGGTAGGTCGATATTTAATAGCAATATGTTTCAGCATCTAACGAACCTTACACTGATGGGTATAATCCAACACAATTGCATGAGAAGGATAGGAAGTGGCTTGAAAAGGAGTATGAGCCACAAGAACCACAAAGATGTCTGCTTCTGTAAGAGCTTCTTCTAAGGAACGCAAGGGAATAGATTGTATGGAAGGAAGCACCAAGTTTGGTTCCACTGCCACTACATTGGGATACTTCTGATGAATGCTTGTGGCAATATGCAAAGCAGGACTTTCGCGTAAATCGTCAATATTAGGCTTGAAGGAAAGGCCTAGGCAAGCAATTTGAGGAGAACGGTGATGGGTTTGCTGGAAAGAGCGGATGGTTTCATCTACTTGAGACAATACCCATGTAGGCTTTGCATCGTTTGTTTTACGAGCTTGATGAATCAAGTTCGCTTGCGTGGGAAATTGGTGTACCAAAAACCAGGGATCTACCGCAATGCAATGACCTCCTACGCCGCAGCCGGGTTGCAATATGCTTACGCGGGGGTGCTTGTTGGCAAACTGAATCAATTCCATGACATCCACATCGATGGATTGACATATCATGGACAATTCATTGGCAAAGGCAATGTTTACATCCCGGTACGAATTCTCAACCAATTTGCACATTTCAGCTGTGTGATCATTGGTTGTGTAGAGCTCTCCGTCTACAAACAATGCATAAAATTCTTTGGCTTTTTGGGCGTCTTCTTCCGTGATGCCTCCAATAATTCGGGGGTTAGACCGTAGTTCTTGTAAAATCTTGCCTGGTAGCACACGTTCGGGGCAATACGCAAAATGAAGCTTGTTTCGGAGCTCGGGGCGTGCTTCTTCAATTTGTTTTTGAATGATGCGAGTGGTACCAACGGGGGATGTAGATTCTATAAGAATAAGGTTGCCAGGTTCTAAGAAAGGGGTCATGTGCTTGGCGGCTTGCTCTACATAAGTAATATCGGGCTCATGGTCTCCTTTGAAAGGGGTAGGCACTGCAATCATAAAGACATCAGCGGGAGCAGGCGTAGTGTGCGCCGCTAGAAATCCCTCCGAAACAACCTTTTGAACAAGTGTTGCTAAATCTGGTTCAACAATATGAATCCGACCTTGGTTAATTGTTTCTACTACAAGCGTTTGTACATCGACGCCACGTACAGAGATACCTTTGTCAGCAATGACAGCTCCTGTTGGGAGCCCAATGTAACCTAATCCCATCACAACCACTTTCGGATTTTTCATACAACCTTCTTTCTGTTCATCGACATAGTGTTTATTTTCTTCCGGTTGTTCTTTGTCTAGGAGAACGTTTTTCTTCTGGCGCAGAGCGTTCTTTCAAATAGTCTGGTTCAATCTCATCCTTTAGTTTTTGATAGCTTTCCAGACGCCTTGCATCAATCGACCCCTTTGTAATACATTCTTTTACATAACAACCTGGTTCTTGATCATGCTTACAATTACTAAATTTACAATTTGCCGACGCTTTGTAAAGCTCTGGAAAATATTGAATCGGATCGTCGGTTTGGATAAATCCTAGCTGTTTGATACCGGGAACATCGGCTATCCAGGAATGATCTTCCATTTTGTACATGACAGAATCGCGGGTCGTGTGTTTTCCTTTTCCGCTGGAGGTACTGATTTCGCCAAGGCGAAGGTCAATGCCTGTGAGAACTTTCACAAGAGCACTTTTTCCTACACCCGAATTGCCCATGAAAATGGATTTCTTTTTGTGTAAGCAGGCTTTCAATTCCTCTATATGATAGCCATTTATTGCTGATACAGTAATGACTTTGAAAACAGATTGGTACATTTTAATAATGCTTTCCATCTCTGCCCACGCTACCGGATCGGTAGGTTTTTCATCCCATTTGTTAAAAACAATAATAGGCACTAACCCGCCCGATAAAGCTGCCACTGTCATTCGATCAATCATCCCCGTAGGCGTTGTAGGACTTGACACGGCTACTACAATAAAAACTTGCTCAAGGTTGGAGGCAATGATTTTCTTTCGATTTGGATACCGGATGCTTTCTCTCACCAGCATAGTGGTAGGAGGATACACTTCGTGGATCACAGCAATCTCTTCGTTCGCTTGCTCCTGTATTTCACACTCTACGTAATCGCCTATAGCAAGAAACGTAACCGATTTTTCATGGCTGGTTCGATGCGTTTTTTTTAGCCATGCTTTCCTAATTGTATCTTGGGCTTCTATGTATACAAGCGGAGTTGGCCCATTGCGAACCACAAAACCTTTCATAGCAATCTCCTTTATACCCTCTCTTTGGAGGATTCGAAAAACGCTGGATATTGTTTGCGAAGATCTACTTTTCCTTGCAATTCCCATGTTTCAAAATCGGGTAGCCAGGCAATAGCAATGGCTCCTGGTCCTGCATGGGTGCCAATCGTAGGGGACATATCGGTAATAAACACAGAAGAAGGATTGCAGCTTTCTTGGATTCTTTTTTGATACCACTTCGCTTTTTCCTCGTCTACAGCATGGCATATACCAAATTGCAGTGCTTCCTGTCCTTTGGTAGTAGTAGCAATATGTTTCATCATTTTTTTCTGGGCTCCCTTGCTGCCACCAAATGCATTTTTTAAGGGGTGAAGTGAGCCATCTTTTTCTACATACAGTAGAGGCTTTAGGTGCAACCAATTTGCCAACCGCATTTTTCCTTTGGATAGTCTTCCCCCTCTCATCAGATAGAGAAGATTTTCCACTGTAAAAACTTCCTGAATATGGTCAGAGCTCCACTGAATAATCGCTAGCACTTCTTCAATTGAGCGTCCTTTTTGAATGGCCTTTCCCGCCTCAATAGCAATCAACCCCATTCCTACACAAATGCTTTTAGCATCGATAGGATACGCGTTGGGAAATTCTTTTGCTACTCGTTGTACATTCTCGATAGAGGCACTTAAGGGCCTTGGTATAACAAGCAATATGGAGTGCTGGAAGGTACGGTCTGTCCATTGGAGCATTCGCTGAGTATCGGCAATCCCCAATTGAGATGTTTTAGGAAGATCGTCATGTTCCTTCATATACTGGTAAAACTCTTCATTGGAAATAGTTCGTTCGTCGTAGTGAGTAATTCCTCCTACGTTGATGGAAAAGGGAATTCGATGAATATTGTATTTGTCAATATACTCTTGGGGGATATCACAACATGTATCTGTAATAAGGGCGATATCTCTTTGTATCGCTCCATATACATCTCTTTTTTGCTGTTGCATGTCGTCAATTTTCTCTTGGATCATCGTTCCCACGGTTCGCAACGTGGAATACACCTTGCCTGGATCGTTGGTATGGATATGAATGCGTGCTTTTGTTTCAGAACCAATGACAACCAGAGAATCTCCAAGGGGAGATAGCTTTTCCTTGATGGCAGATGTATCTAGGTTATCTCCTGAAATCAAGGCTTCTGTACAAAACCGATAAGTCGTGTTTTCAAAATCGAAATCTTGTTGAAATTTTGTGTCCACTGTTGTTGCTTTTGCCCATCGATCTCTTTGTATAGATCCATGAGACAAGGAGTTAACAATTCCTTCTAGCAAAAATACAAATCCTTGTGCTCCTGCATCAACTAGGTTGGCTTTTCGCAAAATCTCCATTTGTTCTTTTGTATGGTCTAAGCTTTTTTGAGCTACTTCGAGAGAATTTTTAAAATAGGTTGCAAAGTCTTTTTCTGTACTATCTAGCGACGTTAAGTAGTCGGACCAGTCCTGGATAACCGTGAGAATAGTTCCTTCTTTGGGATCACTTACGGCTTCTCTAGCTCTAGAAGAAGCAATTTGTACGGCCTTGGCAAACTGATCCATGGTGGCAGATTCTAAGTATGCAAGACCTTCGGACATGCCTTGGAAGAATTGAGCTAGAATAGCGCCGGAATTTCCTTTGGCAGAAACAATGGTAGCTTCAGCAATGGCCTGACTCGCCTTGGAAATATTGGTTTGTTGGTACTGTTCTGGATTTTCTGTTAAGAGGATTACTGTGCCTCGCATATTGGTTCCTGTATCTGCATCGGGCACAGGAAATAAATTGATATCATCCAAATGTTTTTCTCGATCCGATAACCACTTAGCTCCTGCAGATATAACTTGAGCATATTGAACACCATTCATCCTCAATATTTTGTCATTATCACTCATAGCACGCTCCTAATGCAAGAGATTTGGCCAAGACCTATCTCTAGATTATATCAATTGGAATGGGTGGTGCAATAGGGGAAAGCTTTGCTACTAAGAGCAATAGAAGTTACCGCAGGAAAAAACTATGGAAGCCAAGAGACAACAATAGTGCCTGGCCCTGCATGAGAACCTAGTACTGGCCCCATTGTGGTAACAGAAACAAAGGAAGAAGGGTTTTTTTCAGAAATAACATCTTTGATCCACTGCGCTTCTTCTGGTTCATTGGCATGAGAAATGATAAATTTGGGTCTGGTATAGGAGGACGTTTTTTTAAAAACTTCAGAAAGCAACCTTTTTAGAACTTTTTTCCGTCCGCCCAATACTTTGGCAAAGGGAATCAGTTTTCCTTCTGAATCAGCCGTAATTATGGGTTGTAAACCCAAAGCCTTTCCAATATAGAAAAGGGATTTGGATAAACGGCCGCCACGAAACAAATGTTTCAGCGTTTTGATGGCAATCAGTAATTCTGCTTTTGGACGTTTCTTGTACAGATTGTTGATGATGTCGGTGTGAGATTCTCCTAGTTCAATACTTTGAGCTGCTTCAAGAGCGAGCAAGCCGGAAGCGCCGGATCCTGTTTTTGTATCAATAACAGTAATGGTATCGGGAGAAACCATTTCCGCGGCTTTGCTAACGCTTTGGTATGTTCCGCTATCAACCTTTGCAATGGTAAGGGCAATGGTATGGTCATACAATTTGGATGTCCACTTGAACATTCTTTCAGCATCAGCTAAAGAAACTTGGGATGTTGTGGGGTGATATGGAGATGTTTTCATCCATGAATAAAAGGTATCAGTGTCAATGGAAAAGGGATCTAGATGATCCATGTCCTTCATCTTTACGTGAAGAGGCAGGATATGAATATTGTAGTGCTTCATAAGGGCTGGCTCTATATCAAAGGTTGAATCAACAACAATGCAAATCTTTCTTTTTGTAGCGGTCTTCATATCGCGCATTTGCTGGTACATGTCATCAATTTTTTCTTGCACGATGGTACCCCATTGTGTAATTGTAGAAAAAACTTGTCCCGGTTGATCGGTATGAATATGAATTTTTGCTTTTTTGGAATTACCAATCACGACAATCGAATCCCCTATAGTGGGTAATTCTTTTTTGATGGTAGCCAAAGGTAATTCATCACCAGCAACAATGACTTCTGTACAATACTGGTGAGTTGCTCCCTCAAAATCAAAGTCCGATTGAAGAACGATCGGGCGCATGGCATCCTTGGAATAACCAGGAACAGCGTGTCCATGAAGAATAGCATCCACAAGGCCTTGCACAAAATAAACAAACCCTTGTGCGCCTGCATCCACTTGTTTCATTTTTTTTAAAACTTGCAATTGCTTCATTGTTTTCTTGAGACTGGTCTCTGCAATATCCAATGAAGCTTTCAACAGATCCTTGTAGGTTGATGGATCGTGGACATTGTTTTTTAAATACAGCGTCCATTCTCTCATGACCGTAAGGATCGTTCCTTCAACAGGCTCTAAAACGGCTTCTTTTGCGCGCTGACTTGCGTGTACTAGGGCCTTTACAAAATCGGCAAAGGAAGCGATTTCCACTTCTCGCAAGCCTTCTGCTAATCCCTGGAAGAACTGTGCCAAAATAGCTCCAGAATTTCCCCGAGCTGTCATTAAAATAGAATCTGCAATAGCCTGACTGGCAATAGAGACAGAGGAGTGGTAGAGAGAATCCTGATGGATGGAAAGTGGCATCATAGTTTTGTGCATATTGGTCCCTGTGTCTGCATCGGGGACAGGGTAGTAGTTAATAGAGTCTAGGTAGTGTTGATGGCCAACTAACGTAGATGCTCCAGACGATAATATTTCAACCAATCGTTTTCCATCAATATGCATTGTTCTTTTCAGATGATTCCTCCTGGTATAAAAGTTGGAAAATTTCTAGGCTATATAGAAAAGAACAAACCAACAATATCTTTGTAGGTTACAATGAGAAGCACCCCAATTAAAAGCATAAATCCAATCGTACTAACGGTAAGTTCAACCTTTTTGTTGACACTTCTTTTGGTTACACCTTCATAGGCTGCAAACACAATTTTACCACCATCTAGAGGGGGAATAGGAAACAAATTGAAAATCCCCAGGTTCAAACTTAAAAAGGCAACAAAAAATAAAAAGGCTACCGCAGAAGCATTGGCAGATTCCCCTGCCATTTTTATAATCCCTACAGGTCCGGTTACCTGTACGCCTCCTAGGTTGCCCGTAATGGCCTTTCCAACAAAGCGTACCAACTCCACAAAGAAGTCCTTCATCATTGTAAGAGACATTTGAACTGATTTCGTAAATCCAACAGGCTTGTCAGATGGAGCCAAAATGACTCCTAACATGCCTACTCCATCGTCGTCTTTGGGAACAATGCTGGCGGTAAAGGTATCATGATCGCGTTGGATTGTTAATGTGACAGGCTTGCCTGCACTTTCAGAAATGATAGGTTGTAAGTCCGACCATGCATCGCTTTGTACGTCATTAACACCAATAATAATATCCCCTGGTTGAAGGCCTGCTTCCATGGCAGGATAGTCGTCCATGATTTCTTGTACTTGCATCTGCAAAGGGTTGCCTAAAAAAGAAAAAATAATGAATAAAATCGCAAAAGCTGTAAGAAAGTTTGCAAAAGGACCACTGAACGAAACCCAAAATTTAGCGAGAGGAGATGCAGAATTGTACGTTCCTTCTCCTTTTTCATCATCTTCTTCGCCTTTTAATTGACAAAACCCTCCGATGGGTATCCAGCACAAGCAAAACTCGGTACCATCGCGATACCAATGTGCTGCAACCTTGCCGATTTTAATGGTAGGTCCCATTCCAATGCCAAAGCGTTCCACAACGATCCCATTTTTTTTAGCAGCAAGATAGTGTCCATATTCGTGCAAGAGTATAATAAGGGCTAATCCTAGTAAGGCAAATATATATCCCATATTGTTTATTGTTCTCACTTTCTATATGACGTTCAGTATAAATATACCCAAAAAAAAGAATAAAAAAACCGGGGCTTTTTAAGGCCCCGGCTTTGCGAGTGTTGTTGGAATTCAGCTGCTTACAAGCCAACTGCGTACATTCGTATCTATTAAGGATAATACGTGATGGTAATTTCTTGTGTGGT
>CAZOYI010000201.1:0-9532 GCA_964583965.1 uncultured Caldisericota bacterium | reverse complement strand
AGTGATAATATTTCCAAGAACTTCTGGAGAATTGGCATGATCGACCGAATCCTCTTTCAATCGTACATATCCTTCAGCAGTAGAAGACAAAGAAGGCCTGGAGAATCCTTGCGGTACAACAATTTGGATTGCACCATTATCCATAACAGCATCTGCTGTAAAAGAGATTTCAAAACGCTGACCTGTAGCACCAGAGGATGCTTGGTTTGGATTAATCGTGGCACGTCCACTACCATCAGATACAGAAACTACAAGAACTTTAGGAGGTTCTTTAACAGACATTAAAGAACTCTCTGCGTTCTGTTTTCCTTTCACGTCAAAAATATATTCACCGGGGGTAGAAGGAGCAGAGACTTTGGAATACGTCATGGTAAATGTTTTTCGAATTGGCATGCTCATGACATTGAAGATGACTTTTCTGCCTTGGATGTTGGGAGGATTCGAAATATTTACACCGGTTCCGGCAAGTGCAGTAATATACCCTTGTGATCCCGGATCAATGGTTGGTTCAGGGAAACCAGAGGGAATGATAATTTCAATCACACCATTGGTAATATCTGCAATAGAAGTGATTGTAAAGTTAAATGAAACATCTCCTTGGTTAACATTTACCCGAGTAGGAGTAACTGTAGCCTGTATAGGAGAATCATCTGATGGACCAGGACCTGGTCCGGGATCGCCATCGGTTGAAACAGTTACATTGGCAGTCGCTTGCAGTGTTTCACCCTCATATGTAGAGGTTACAATAATCTGGGAGGATCCTGCAGCTGTAGCAGTAAAGGTTGTTGTCTTTCCTGTAGTAGGAGATAGAGATCCAGTTGAATCTCCTTGGAGTCGCCAACTATAGCTTAATGTTATTGGAGTACCGTCTTGTTTGTATGCACCTGCAGTGAATGTTGCTGTTTCGCCTACAATAACAGAAGCACTAGTAGGATTAACGACCAGTTGGGCAGTTGTAGAAGAAACCGTCACTGATGCGGTTACTTGTATGGTTGTATTACCGAAAGTAACAGAACATTGAACAGTTCCTGTACCAGAAGTTTGGGATGCTACAAGGGTGGCTTGATTCTTCATGATATCGGTCAAACTACCGACGTTTCCTTGTGTGGTCCAATAGTAGGAAAGGCCTGCTGATGGTATTTCGTTACCATTCTCATCATAGGAAACAACTTCCAATGTTTTACGCTGCCCTTTCATAACTGTAAGAGAGCTTGGTTTCATTTCAGCAGAAGCAAGCGTGAAGTCACCACAAATGAAATACTCTTTAGAAGTTACCCAGCGGTGATCAGGTTCACTAGTACCCGCTTTAATCTTCAAAGAATACATCCCACTGGCAGGATTTTGAATTCGAGCTTTGTCGATAAATTCAATACGAACTGTCGACAATGCTTGTATAGCGTCAGGAACTTTAATGGATACAATTTGCTTGTCTACAATAACTTGCGGAAAAGCTCCCACATTGGCAGGATGTCGATTCACTAATACAAAATCTCCATCAATCACAGATGGTAATCGAGTTCCAAAAGGAAACTCTATATCGATTAAGTCTCCGACAGCCAATGCACTTACGGTTGTGAAAGAGATAGAATATACACTACCCGTTAGGTTTTGTAAACATGGCTCAACAGATACATCTGCAGCAGATAAACCAAGAATTGAATACGGTGTAGAACGGATTAGTAAGGGTTCGGAAGAAGTAGAAACTTCTAATGTATATGTACCAGATTGAGTAGGATTTTTGATCCCTGCCAATTCTGTGAAACGTATTTCTATATCATCGGTTGCTTCAATGTCGGCTGGGACGGTAATTACAATTTCATTGGTTTCTTGGTTGATTACAGGAGCTTTTGATAATGTTCCATCATAGGTTACTCCCAATATCAAATTGGTTACCTTTAGTCGAACAGATCCAGGTAGTATCGAGGAAGGAACTTTTGTATCATAGGGGAATTTAATCGTGATAGTTCCTAAATCTTTGACCAGATTACCCGATGGACCAGTTGGGAATTGAATAATATATTCGGCATTCGTATTTGGAGTGGCTCCTCTAGGATCTGGAGGAGGTGGGAAAGCGGGTTCAACAAAACCATCTTTGGCCAGGTCAACGGTTATATCACCTACAGAAGAAAATAGACTAAAGACGTTGGACTCAACAGGCGTTGGTTCCACGGACGTTAAAAGGGCTAATCGATATAGTCCAACGGTTGCAGGATTCTTAATACCGGCAATATTATTGATTTTCACTACCACTTCAGACTCTGCTTCAATATCAACAGGAGTAATTAGTTTGATGTATTTCAATTCTCCTGCATCATTGACAACGGTGGGGATAGAATCCAATGCTACGCCGTTCACAAACACAGCATTTGGGGGTATTGAGGTGGTTAATTCTGGATAAGGAGCGGGATTGGGATCAAAACCAATTGTATAATCGCCTATGTAGGAAGGATCGAATGCAATGATTATCTCTTCGTTACCCTTCATCATGTGGCCATTTACGCCAGTATTGAAACGTATCTCGTAGGCAACATTTTTAGCATTGATAGCTGGTGGAGTAGCGGTCACAACAGGTATACTACTAGTGGAAAGTATCGAGTAATAGTTTGAAACAGCCAATATGGGTTGCGATGATGTTTTTAAACGTATTTGGTACGATCCGGGATCTTGGGGATTGGTAATTTGAGCACCTTTTTCAAATTTCACACAAATATGCTCACCTGCAGGTATGTTAATGGGGACACGGAATGTTACTGCATTGTTTTCAATGTTGACGGGAGGCATCGAAGAGAATGTTGGATTGCATACAGCACCAAAACCAATTTTAATATTAGCGGGATTAATATAGGACGGTACGGTGGTTCCTTCAGGGAATTCTACAGTGATAGAGCTAGTATTCGCATAGAGTTGTGAGGAAGGATCTATTCCAAGATCAAACTCAATCAAGTATTCGGCAAATGATCCAGTTGTCTTTGGGTTTGGATGAGTTGCAGGAACTTCTAGATTGCGAACAGCATCTCCAATCGTATAAATCATAGATTCTATAGCAATAGGTTCTTTGTTCGTCCACAGTATGCAGGTATAATTGCCAGAATCTGCTGGATTCACAATGTTCGCACTTTGCAAAAACTCAATGGTAACTTCTGAACTTGCATCTATGGAAACGGGGGATTGAATTTGGATCCACCTGTAGAGGTTCCATCCAGGAGGATTGTCAACATTAGGAGGAAGTATAGGTCCTGAATTCACAATGGAATATGTTGTGCAATACGACCCATTCACTCGAATAGCCGAAGGAGCTAGATTGGCTGCTGGAGTTATATAATCATCTCCATTCAGACCAACATAAAGATAATCATTGTTGGCAGTGATAGCACCGTCTTCTCCAAGAGTAAACTGAATGGTATATTCTGCATTTTGGTTAATAACTGGAGGATTTGGAACAACCTCAGCAGGGGTTACTGTAGATCGTATCACATAATTTCGAGATATTCCATAGTTTGGCTGCGAAGAAGTTTTTACAAGAAGATTGTATAAATTGGGTGTATCTGGATTGATCAATCCTGCATCTTTACAGAACAATATATACACATGTGATCCTGGTGGTATTGTCATGGGTACGGGGAAGGATACTTCTTGTCCTACAATGGTGACGGATTGATTCAAGATGGTTCCTACTGGAGGAGGGCATGTAACGGAATCAGGATCTCCTGCTCCCCAAATTGGAGCAGTTGAGATATAGATCGATCCAGGTGAAATACTGGAGGGTACCTTGGTGCCATCTGGAAATACAATGCTAATTCGATCTAGATTTTGAGTCAATTGTGGTTTTGTAGCAGAAGTAACAAAATGAACCATATATTGTGCATGTAAAGAGATTCCGTTGGACTTTGGGATCACAGATCGCATATCAATGGGAGGATTAATCCCTGGGAAAGCAACTGAATCAACAATATTGTAAAGCTTCGATTTAATTTCTATGTTCTCTTGTGATGTATGTGCATATCCGAATTTAATTCCTTCTAAGGACGGATTTGTTAAAGCACAAGATTCAAGGAATATAACTGTAAGCTCTGAGTTTGCCTTTACATCAACTGGGGTGGTGATTGTAAATTGAATATAGGGTGGTCCCCAGGTTGGATCAATTTGATAGTCAGTAGACAAGGTTGTAAATGCACCATTTACAGTAATTGTACTAGGTTGCAATGTTCCAGCTCCGGCAGGAGCATCAAGCGGTAAACTGATGAAGATTTGGTCTTCATTGGCTGTAAGTCCGGTAGCGCCAATCTTCATGGTGACTTTATATACAACTCTCTCTCCGCCAATATTGTTTGGCATTGGAGTAACTTCAAGGGACGTAATAGAACTTCCAATAGCATAGTAATCAGACAATGCATAATATGGCTGTGTGGAAGTCATTGCTTGCAGTCTATACAAACCTGCGGTAGTGGGATTGGTCACCCCTGCATTTTTCTTAAAACGTACCGTGATGTCAGAGGCATCCGGGATGTTTACGGGAGTTGTAATAGTTATGTTGGTTCCTGAGATTTGAGGAGCGATATTTAAAATTTGCTCTGGTCCTAGACCAACTTGAATTGTGATACCGGTTGTGGGAATTGTTCGGTTTAATTTTGTACCTGTTGGGAATGCAAAAGTAATGGTACCTTGATTTGCCAAGAGTCCTAGGTCAAGTTGAAGATTCACTTCATATTCAGCAATTTGTCCGATGGATGGGGGAGTTACAATGACGGGTCCAAGGAATAAAATAGTATCTTCAATTTGGTAGTATTCTGATTCTACTGGAATCGGTTCTTGGTCAGTCCATACAACGCCTTTGTAGTTCCCTGCTCCAGGATTGACTAAACCAGCAGAAGGAAGAATAATAATCTTCACAGTTCCACTATTACGGATATCTTCTGGCACCTGAATAACAATTTCTACCCATCCGGCTGCTGGGGGATAAGCTGGATCAACGGGTTCTCTTATTTCTGTGGCAACTTGGGTATATTTTCCATTTACAGTCACAGATGATGTTGGCAATAAGAGAGGTAAAGGTCCGGCAGTTCCAACTTTTTGAATGATATGAATTTCGTCAGAATTTCTCGTAAGACCTCCGCTTGAACCAACCTTGAATTCATAAGTGTATTGTACATCGATTGTATTTTTGGATTTTGGAGTGGGGGTAATTTTAAAATCAGTGACGGATGTTCCAATGGCATAATTTGGTGAGACACGATAATATGGCTGTGTGGAAGTCATCACCTGCAAAGTATAAATACCTGCAGTTGATGGGTTTTGAACTTTTGCAGATTCTTTAAAAACAATGATAAGGGTAGGATCTGCGCCTGGAAGAGATGGGTCATGGGTTTTTGGAACCTTCAGAGTAACCGTACTCCCCGAAACTGTAGGAGGAAGTGTCAAGTCGGTAACAATGCCATCGTTCTCAATGGAAATACTTCCCTTGTTAATAGAAGTAGGAATTCTATTTTCACGAGGAAATGCAATTGTAATGGTATCAATATCTTGAGTTAATTTTTTACCAATATCGATACTAATCGTATATTTTGCTTCAGCACTGGTTGCTGGAGGTTCTACATCAACAGAATTAATGACAACTGCATTCTTGATTAGATAAATATCAGATTGCATAGGAATAGGTTCTTTGTTAGTTAAAACTGTAATCCGGTAATTGCCTTCTGTGGGGTTTACCAATCCAGCAGAGCTAGTGAAAATTACTGTAACTTGCGTGCTAGATCGTAAATCTTTAGGAGGATAAATTTCAAATTCGTACAATCCTCCCCCTAGATCAGTGATGGTTGGATTTTCAATGCAGCGATCACCATTTACAGTAATCGTGGATGCACCAGAGGTAGGAAGTGCTCCTAGTGGTATTTGGATGGAGATGAAGTCGCCTGAGTTGGCAGTTAAAGATCCGTTGGAACCAATTTTAAACTTCACCGTATACTGTACGTTCAATGTGTTTGCCGTATCGGGGGAGGGGGTGATTTGAATATCTGTTACAGAGGTGCCAATGTTGAAAGGAGGTGACAATCGATAGGCAATTTGTTTTGACGTATTCACCTGCAGATTATAAACACCAGCGGTAGTTGGATTCTTTATTTTGGCTGATTTCTTCAATAGAATATCAAACGTGCTTCCAGCTGGAATATCGTTAGGAACATGGAAGGTGAGTACGTTGGAGGAAACAGTTGGAGATAAAATGACATTGGTGCCATCTACTGAAATATCCCCTGGTGTAATGGTTGTTGGAAGTCTTTGTCCTTGAGGAAAAGCAACGGATATCGTGTCAATGTTTTTTGTAAGAGCATCATCTATGGTTACATTGATGATATATTCTGCTTCTACTCCAGCAGCAGTTGGATCTACATCAACTGTATTCACCATAATAGCATCGTGAATTTCATAGGATTCTGATTCAGATTCTAGCATTTCTGATGAGGTATATACGACACCCTTATACGTACCCGCTACAGGATTTATCAATCCTGCAGAAGTTTTAAATGTGATTTTAACCGTAGCACCAGCATTTAAATCTTGAGGAGGGGACACAGTAAATTTAAAGAATCCTCCTCCAAGGCTTTCTACTTCAGTTGGTGTAGTGGTGTATTGTCCGGTACCAAAGTAAACAGAACCATTGGATATAGTTATTCCATCAAAAGTGATGGGATCATTTCCTAAAAATAGTTCAATAAAAATTTTTCCTGTACTTTTATATAAGGCTCCACTTTGCCCCAATTTAAATTCAACTACATATTGAACATTTTCAGAATCATCAGTAGAGGGAGAAGGAGTCACTTTTACATTGGACACCCCAGTACCAATAGCGAATGTAGGTGAATTCCGATAATAAGGTTGTGCAGAGGTCATCGCTTGCACACTATATGTACCAGCTGTAGTGGGTGTTTTTATATTTAAATCTTTGGTCAGTGTGACTCGAATTGGGCTGTTGGCAGGAATATCGGTAGGTACGGTCACTACAACTGTACTACCTGAAAATGTAGGGATAGATTCCAAGGCAGTCTCAATCCATGTCAGTCCTGCATCGATAGAGTGTTCAAATCGGACTGCTGTTATAGGAGGATTTCGCACACCCGTCATTGTCATGGGCATTGCAAAAGTAATCGTTCCTACACCTACAGAAAGGGGAATATCGTTGATTATTCCTATTTGGAAAGAGGCTACGGTAGAGGTAGTGGGAGGATCCACTAGAACACCTTGCACTCCTGTTTGAACCGGATTTAAATCATAAAAGGATACAGCATCATTTACAGATATTGTTTGGGAGGAGATTTGTGTGGTTTCTCGGCTAGAATTCACCTTTATTGTGTAATCGTCTGCAGGTGGATTTAGCATTCCCACTTGATTTGTCAAGATAATAGTAACAGTGGCATTAGCAGAAATGTCACTTAAGGTATTGGGAATGGTGAACGTAATATCTTCAATAATTTGGTTAGGTGCAGTTCCAGAAACCGTAGCAGTAGCTGAACTTTTTAGTGTTTTTGTGTTTATTTGGATATAGGTAGCAGGGATAAACCAAACACCAGAACCATTATCAAAACAACCATCTGGTTTTGGAAAATCGAAATCGTTACCAGTAAAATCCAATGTAATGGTATCACTGCCAGCCGTTAACTGCCCTTGATTACCCGTTTTCCACTTGATGACCCATGTAACAAATTCTTTGATATTGCGATTACCAGTGGTATCATAATTGGGATCAACAGAAGGGCTTATGGTAACTTCAGAACGATATCCGATGTAATAATTGTTCGAATATTCATCGTAATTTTCAATCGCTGTAGTTCCATTTGGACCTGCAAAAGTACCTACCTGTAGCTTATACTTCCCGCTTTGCGTAGATGGATTTTTTACACCCGCTTCAATGGGAAGGTCAATCGTAACAGTATCTCCTGCAGTATAATCCGATGGGGAGTGTATGCTTACAATCGTACCCGAAGTAGTAGGATCTTGCGTTGGGTTGACTCCATCCACTGTAACATCGGATTTATCGATCGTAGTATTTGCAAAAGAGGTTCCAGAAGGGAATTTTACTTTGATCACATCTCCTTCTAGAATGTCTGCATCTAAAGTAAACTCAATGGTGTATGCAGAAATTTCACCCGTAGCCACGTCATCTGTGCCGGCATTATTAAGAACTGTCACCATAATGGTATTAATGGCTTTTACGTGGTTGGTATATAAACTAAACTGAGAAAGAGCTAATACGAAAGCGACAATAAAGGCTATTCCTTTTCTCATAGTCGTTCCTCCTTTGGTGCAGGAATCTCGTGAATTTCATTTAATACGGATTTTTCTAAATAATGGTTCATTTTACACCATAAAACCGTAAATTGTGTGTTCTAGATCACAATAGTACTTTGAGATGATCGAATACTGATCCACATTGATTTCGCTAGCTATTCTAGCCAGTCTGGTTAGATCTGTTTTTCGGGGATGGAGAGCTGTATCGTATGCAACTCTATTGGTCTGATCATCACAAATAAAATGGATTTGTGTACCACTCTTTCTCTCATAATATTTTATATCACATTTGGTTCTTAAATTTTGGAAAACACTATTTTCAAACAAACAGTCTTCAGCAGCATGAGCAAAATGACGCACGAGCCCAACATCGCAGACATAAATTTTGTTTGATTTACGAATTTCCATTTTCGATCCAAGATTATAGGGTTTTAAAAGTTTTATGAAGTAAGAACCTTCCAAAAACTCTAAATAGGAATATGTAGTTGCTCTGGATATTCCAAGTTCTTGGGATATGTTCTGCACGTCAATTCTTTCGCCAGCCCGATTCATGAGAAGAAGCATTAAATCACGAATAACAGCACTTTTTCGATAATTACTCATTTGTACAACTTCAAGGTTAAAATACGATCGAAATATATCATCTAGGGCAGCATTTTTCTCTGTAACGCTTTGTTTCAGTACTACCTCGGGAAATCCACCAAACATAATATACTCATCGTACAAAGTGGATAATTTTTCAAAAATGGGCCTTGAAATGTTACTTTTTTGTGTAGGAGGATTCAGTCCTTTACCGCTAAACTTGATGAATTCTTTAAAGGTAAGAGGAAACAACTCAAATACAACCTTTCGACCTGCTAAAGATTCTTCAAATTGCCTTCGGGTATAATAATTTGTAGATCCTGTCAAGAAAAACTTAGTTTGGAAGTGGTCAATAAAGTACTTCACAATACTAGGAATATTCTTAAACAACTGAATTTCATCCAAAAAAATGTAAGAAGGCTCACTAAAATTTATACCGAGAATTTCTAAAGAAGCTTGTATTTTATCAAAATTCTCTTCTTCGAAATACTTTCGATTTAACGGATTTTCTAGGTCTAGTAACAACTTGTTATCGGATTCCGTTTTCTCGAATAAATATTGTAAAAGAGTAGTCTTCCCGGTCCTCCTCATACCTGTGATAATTACTGCTTCTTTCGATTCACGATACGGTTCAACTTGTTTTAAAATGTCCCGTTCCTTAAATCGATCT
>CAZOYI010000200.1:0-8712 GCA_964583965.1 uncultured Caldisericota bacterium | reverse complement strand
ACACTTTTGATATCGTAGTTCAATATCAGGATGATGATGGGAGCTACAGTGAAGTTGAACGTTGGACTGTTTCTCGCAAAGAGAAGGTGGATGGGTTTGGAAAAGCACTGTATCTTGAAGAGAAGATCAATAATGTTAGTAAATATATTGTTGTGTCAGACAATACTGCCATAGCAGACACAGTACTACCTACAGCACAAAGTACAAGGTTGGATTTTGATTCAGGTTCTGACGGAAGTGCCATCACTGATGCCGATTTGGTAAATGGTTGGGATGAGTTTGCCAACCCTGATGACATCGACATTCGTATTTTGATCAATGGTGGAGAAACTTCAGTTACTGTACAAACGAAGATGAAAACTGTGGCAGAAGCAAGAGCGGATTGTTTTGCTGTGTTGGATGTGCCTTGGTCTTCAGTGCAGTCTGTCACAGATATAGTCACTTTCCGCACGACTACACAGAATTTTAATTCTTCATATTGTGCGTTGTATGCACCTTGGGTGCAAATCTATGATTCATATAATGATAAATTGATTTATGTGCCACCGTCAGGACATGTTGCAGGTCAGATGGCATATACAGATTATGTGAGCAATCCTTGGAATGCTCCTGCTGGTTTCCGCAGAGGTCAATTGGACGTTATCACACCTTCTTATGTGTATACTAAGGGTGAACGAAACGTGTTAGAGGCTGCTCAGGTGAACTTTATTCAGATGTTCCGCGGTGAAGGAACAGTTATTTGGGCCCAAAAGACGTTGCAGAAGAAAACTTCTGCTTTGAGCAGTGTAAATGTGCGAAGAATGTTGATTGTCATTGAAAAGTCAATGGCAGTATCATTAAGACCTTTCTTGTTTGATACCAATAATGAGACAACTCGTTTCAGAGTTAAGGCTTTGTTAGATTCATATTTAGAAGTGTTGTCTGCTCAGGGAGCGTTTCAAACGGAATTGGGAGATGATGGGTTTTTGGTGGTTTGTGATGAAACAAACAATCTTTCAGCCATCATAGATCGTTTGGAAATGCATGTGGATGTGTTCTTGAAGCCAGCAAGGGCTGCTGAGAAAATCCGGTTGCAATCGGTCATTACTCCTACTGGGGCATCGTTCCAAGAGTTGGTTGCAAGAGGTCAAACGTTTTAATGGAGTTTTGTAGTTTTGTAAAGGAGTTAAAAAATGGCATCAATGGGAACTGATGTACTTAAGAATAACCTGAACAATCCTGCAAAGAAATGGTTGTGGGAAGTCATGTTCACTTCTCCTGTGGGAGGAGGCGATGCAGATATATTAGACACACGTTGTCGTACTGCAGGGATTCCTGGAAGATCTGTCGGTGAGATTCTGTTACCATACAAAGGTACTCCAGGATTGGTTTATCCAGGAAAATTGCAAATGTCACATTCTTGGCGAACCACATTTATTGAGTCTACTGACAAGAAAACTTTTGATGCTTTGTATGGATGGCATCAAGCTATTGTGAATGCAAAGACTGGTGTTGGTGGATTGGATTTGGCGATTAAATCTGACATTTTCTTCAAGTGTTTGGACCAACCAGGAGACACTTGGTTGACAATTCATTTGATTGGTTGTTATCCTGCAGACATCGGTGAAGTGAGCATGTCATACGGAGATTCTTCAGAAGTGGAATTCCCAGTGACTTGGGCATTTGATCGTTGGGAAGAGGCATAATAGATGTTGAATTTACCTGAAATTCCTAAGATTCAACCAATCGGGTTTGACATTTCAGGAGTTACTTATTCCACTCTTTCCAAGACGTGGGTTTTACAGCGGAAGTATGAGTGGCGACTGTTTATGCCTCATTTCATAAATGGGGTGTATGGTCATTTGATTGCTCCAATGTGTCAGGATGTCCGGTTTGGAAATTATAGTATTGCTTCCCTGAGTACAATGCAATATGGGGCATTCCAAAGGTTCTATGCAGGTCTCCAGACTATCACTAATGTAGGTTTGACCTTTGTAATGCCCATAGATAATTCGGTAATTGATTATTTTGATGGTTGGTATCATCAAATGATATCAAAAGATGGATTTTATGCACCGAAAAGTAATTATGCGAAAACCATATATGTGCACTTCTTTGATCGTTCCGGTGTAGAGTCTGTCAGGTTCGAATTACATGGTGCGTTTGTATCACAGCGTCCTGTGTTTGATCCATCGTATTCAGCGAATGATCTTCAACGGGTGAGTTTCAATCTTAGTGTGGATCGAATTGAGACTAGAAGTTTGATCGGTCAAGTTAGATCAGCAGCAATGGGATTAGCTGACGATGTATTGACAAAAACAGCTGGAGCGTTGGGTTCTTCTGGAGGTTTGTTGGGATCAGCAACATCTACAGCAGCTGGTAATGTTTTGTGGTAGAATTATGAGGAGAAAGAGAAATGAGCGATACATTTTTACCTATCAATTTGCCTTCCAAAGGTCAGGTCTATGATATTCCTGCAGAAAACATTTTAGTTCGGCCATATAACGGCGAAGACGAAATGTTGCTTTCTCAGATCAATCCAGTAAATTTGGAGCGGAATTTCTATCCTGTTTTGAAACGGGTTGTGCAAGGAATTGATCCAAAAATGTTGACGTTGGGGGATCGTCTGTACTTAATTATTTGGGAATACATCAATTCCTATTCTGAGAATGTGACTTTGAAAGGAACTCTTTGTAGTCATTGTCTCAAAAAATCAGATGTTAGTGTTGATTTGCGGAAATTGGGTGTGAGATATCTGGCAGAAGATGTCACATTCCCACAAGAAGTAGTATTGCCAGTTTCTGGAAAAGCAGTGAATTTGAGATTGTTTAATGTTGGAGATGAACTTGCAATAGAAAAGTTCCAAGAGAGCAATCCAGATGAGGCATATATGTTTAGGTGGGCAAGAACGATTGTGTCAGATAAAGACATAATTACTTTGATGCGAGAAATGAAAGTTTGGTCGGCCAGGGATTTGGCCCGACTCAGGTTGTTTCAGGAAGATCCGAAACATGTACATGGTCCCGAAATTACGACAACATTCACATGTTCAAAATGTGGGGGGGAAGACGAAGTAGTCGTTCCCTTTCGCTTTGAATTCCTTTATCCGTATGGTGAGACCCTTAGAGACTGTTTTGGAGCGTGAGTATTACTTGTGTAAACATGTTCCAGGGTTTTCTTTAGGAGAAATTCGAGTTACACAATCACGTATTTTAGATTGGCATTACTCACGTTTGATAAAGGATCAACAAGAACAACAAAAAGGATTAGTAAATGGATAGGATGGAACGATCTGACCATATTGCATATGACAAGCACAGCGTGCAGATTTTGTCTGCTTTAGAGAAAAAGTACACACGAGACTATCTCACATTCTTCGAAAATTTGGCAAATTCATATAAGGGTGGTCCTAAAAAGAAAGAATTGGATGGTTTAGTGGTTCGCATTAAGAAAGTTGTTGTATTGATTCAAGAAATAATGCGAGGGGATATACTCAGCCAAGAAAAAGCAGATCAATTATTGGGAAGTGTGCAATACATTGAAGAGAAGAAACAGTATTGGATTTTGCAATCACATAAAATCAAGGCATTGCAAGAAAAATTGCAACAAGTAACTGAAAGTACAGGAATTGAAGAAACTGATTTGAATGCATCTTTAGATGTTGCTCAAGCAGGTGTGAAACAAACAAGAAAAGCACGTACACCACAAACAATGGTTCAAAAAACACTTTCGAAGACGTATGGATTGGCGAAACAGGCAGCAGTTCCAACAGCCGCAGCAATCTTGGGTCCGATGTATAAACCTGTGCGTATGATGTTAGATCCTTTGATGGGATTGTCTGACACCATGAGTAGTACAAAAGAATCTCACATTACCGAACGAGTTAGTCCTGTTGCTCCTCAAATGAGACATCCTGGGTTGGATCAGCTTTTTCAGTCAGGACAACAGCAAGTTCCTAGTTTGAGAAATCCACAAGTGGAATCTTGGAAACTTTTCTTTGATAAGGAAGCATACAAAGCGAAATGGACTAAGGAATTATTGGACAATGTTAAGAAAATTGCAACAAATCAGGGCAGAAGTGCTGGTGGGGGCTTGTTAGATAATATTGGAGAAGGAATCAAGGGAGCATTATTTACAGCATTGGGATTGTCTGTTGGGGCAAGTGGTTTGGTTATGGCTGGGTTGACAGTCACTACTTTGGCTGTAGGTACTTTGGTTGCAAAGAAATTTGTAGAAGATGTGATGGAAACTACTAAATCAATAAGTGACTTAAAAGCAGCAGAACAAGAAAAACATAGGTTACATGCAAGATTAATAGATAGTTACGACAGAAGAATAGCACGAGAAGAAGATCCCGAAAAAATAATGCGTTTGGAAATACAAAGGACTAAAGAAGAAGGAGCACTTTGGGGACCAGAAGCAGATTTAATGAGAAATCAACGTTTGCGGGATGTTCCTCGCCCAGAACCAGAACCAACGATAATTTCTCCAGACAAACTAGACGAGATAATTTCTGGAGCTAAAAAAGAGATGGCTGCAAAAACAGCAGATCGGATTCAATCTGTTTCTGCTCCAACAATTCCTGGATTAGACATTCCTATGCAAGAATTAATACAAGCAATGAGAGAATTGTCAGAAAAGATGCCAGGAAGTAAAACACAAGATGCAACTGTTTTGGGTCCAAGAAGTATACATGATCCTGGTGATACACTGTTACAACAGTATGCCGGTGGCAACCTTACTATGGGAGATAATTAATGCCAGCTTCTAAGACAGGAGGTCAAAAATACCAATTAGAGCAGTATGGGCACGTATCTGATGGAAAACCACTTCCATTAGAATATCAAGTTCGTGTTACATCTTTTCGGAATGCTGCTACAGTAATTGCTCCTATGCAAGAAGATTTAATGATGAGTGTGGATTCACAATGGGTTCCGTTGGTACCATTGTCATTACTTTCAAATGCAAACATTGCTATTCAGGCTTTTTCAGGTGGAAAGAAATCATTTGCCACAAAGGCTGCAACTCGCAGGATATGGACAGGTTCTAGTCCCATGCAACTTTCTGTTAGGATGCGGTTTGAAGCCATTAGTGATGCTTTTCAAGAGGTTCAAGAACCATGTCGGTTATTGATGGCAATGGCAATGCCATCGTTGAAGGCCAGGAATGGGGAGAGAGCAGACAGTGAAGAAGAAAAATGGCACGACTTTTTACCATTTGTTTCACCACCAGGACCGACACCGTTTGCATTTGAGGGTTTGTTGAATTTGCGAAGAAGTGGGGCTGTCGGCAGATTGGTGGAGAATTTGGACGACGGTAAAGGTGGCGACTTTATAATGATTGAATTCGGAAAGTACATAACATTTGAGAATGTTATCATTAAAAACGTCAGTTGTATCACTCCAATAAAATTCACTGCTGGAGGCTATCCAATATCTGCGACAATGAACATCGTTTTTGAAACATATGAGATGATGACTGTGGAAGGATTACAACAAGCATTTGATAATGGAAAACTTCCGTTATCCGAAAATGAAGTTCAGAGTGCATCTGGTCAATGGGATAGGAATATATGAATCGATTAACGTTTCATAATAAGGTAACTGTTGGTGATCATGAGGAATTAGACTTCCTTTGGAATTCATTGTCAGATTTCAAAATGACGTATGAACCCACATATTATAGGGTTGTGGCAATAGATGTGTGTCGTCCTGATTTAATAAGTTATAAAGTGTATGGAACAACAGAGTTTTGGTGGGTGATTTGTTTAGTGAACAACATCAATAATCCATTGGTGGATATTGTTCCCGGTATGATTTTGAAAATACCCAACCAATTAGATCTGTATTCTTTCCAGAGAACAAGACGCGTGAGGAGAAGTCGTTAAGAAATGCAAGTCATCGGTAATTATACATTGAATGTGGAAATTGGTGGTGTACCAATTCAGATGAATCCTCAGATGATAGAGGAATTGGTCATAGGGCAGGATATAGACAGGTTTGTACCAACACTTTCTATGACATTGGTGGATGCAACAAAAACACTTTCTGATCTGTTGCCTTATGACAAAGAATCCAATAGTATAATGATTGAGTTTGCTCGACAGACTAATTCAGCCACAGATTTAAACACATTTCAATTTTCAGTAAAACGTAGATCAGCAGAATCTCCTGCTGAAAAATACAGGATTCAAGCTGTGTTGGATGTTCCAAATTTGTTGAATACCAGGAAAAACAGATCCTTTTCTGGAAGTATTAAAGATACATTAGCTGATATAGCAGATCAAGATTTGGATATACAAACCAGTGAAATCGGGGCATCACTTGATTACGAAAAAGACCTACTTCAACCAAATTGGACCAATAGTAAATTTCTACAGTATTTGAAATCCAATTTGGTGGGGAGGAATGGAGAAACAGGATACTTTTGTTTCGTTGACGTAATTAGGGGTATCCCAGCTTTTGTATTTAAAAGCTATTTAGAATTGATGCAGGCTCCAATAACTGCTAAGTTTGTTGTAGGATCTCAACCTTATTTAGATTGTTTGCCAGTCAGTCATTATGAGATATTTGATGATTCTAAAATGTTGGGAGACATGGTATCAAAGAGTCAGAATTATCATTACTTTGACTACGAAACAGGCCAATCTGTGTATTCAGAAGTTAGTGTGGATGAATGTCCTTCTCTTTCAGAGTTTATCTTGTTGAATAAAGAAGATGGGGACACTGGACTACTCTACAACAAAACAGGTCGAACAAATCAGTTTACTTCAAATTTTGAAGGTAGAGTAAAGAACCATTATTTTCAAACAACAAACAATTTTGTTCATATGTGGATCACTACTTGGGGAATGCAGAATATTTCTCCAGGTGATGTGGTGCAAATGGTATTTTCTGAAGGATTGGCATCTGGACAATTATTTGTGTTTCAACATTCAGGTTTATGGCTTGTGAAACGAGTTGTGCATTTAATAGGGAACAGCTTCCAAACACGTTTATTGCTTACACGTGCTGGTATAGACACAGACATTGAAAATTCATTGTTGGAAGCAGCTAATAGGATAGTAAAATGATGGAATTAAAACATGAGTCTTTATATTATTCAGGTATGTATCGAGGCGAAGTTGTAGACAACAATGATCCTGATCAGGCAGGAAGAATAAAAGTTCGAGTGTTTGGAATTTTCAAAGATGAACTGTCTGTGGCTTCTCTTCCGTGGGCAGTACCTGCTTGGGCAACATTTGTAGGTTCGGGTGTAGGTTATGGGCATTTTGCTGTGCCAGAAATCGGAACACATGTGTTCATATTCTTTGAATCAGGCGATGTTTATCAACCAGTGTATTTTGCAGAAGCACCCGATAAAGTTCATGGATTGCCATCAGAGAGAACCACAAATTATCCAGATCGTAAGATTTGGAAAACTGCCAATGGAATAGTAATTTATGTGGATGATAAAGATAAAGTGGTGAGATTGACTCATCCAACAGGAAAATATATTCAAATGGATGGGAATGGAAATGTTACAATAAGTGCTGGAGATGTGACTATTCAGGCAAGTGGGGAAATTGGTGTCACAGCATCAGGAAACATTACAATTTCAGGTGCTCAAGTAGACATAAATCCATAATCGATAGGAAACAAGGATGTATACCTTAAAGAATTTTTCATATGGTGAATTGGCTGCCGATGTTTCTGTGGTGGATACACAGATTACATTGACCGCTTCACATACATTACCTACAATTGGCACATTTGTTATTGTGGTTTGGGACATAGACACCTTTCCAAATCCAGCAGATGATCCAAACACGGAAATAATGGAAGCGGCTTATTCAGGAACAGGTAACGTTTACGATGTCGTGAGGGCAAAAGAAGATACCATAGCAGTGGAACATTCTTCGGGGGATCAAGTCGCACTTCATATGACTGCCGGAGTTTTGGAAGCAGAGAGATTAACATTGAATTCGGCCACAGGTTTGACATTATCAAATGGAATTTTATCTATTACAAGTGGTTATGGGATACCAACTACAGCAAAACAGAGTAATTGGGACACTGCATATGGTTGGGGGAATCATGCTGGGTTGTATGATTTAGCAGGTACAGCGGACACTGAGATCGGAGATCATGAGTTAGCATATAATCACACATTGTTGCATAATCCAGCAACAGTGGGGGGTTTGCCACTTACACTTGACGGACAGGAAGTCACGTTTAACTATGACACTGATCACTTTCAGTTGGATGGTAACAACTTGCAGTTAAAGTCCTCAGCAGTCCAGCATGGAAGTCTCAGTGGTTTACAGGGTGGCACGACTGACGAGTATTATCACCTAACGGCAACGGAGTATGGTTATGTAAGTGGGGAAAATGCTCAGAGCGTACTAACCACTGGAAGTCCTGAGTTTGTCTCGTTGATATTGACTGGCACCACAAACCCCCTGTATGCAGGCCCGTGGGTTGGAATGCCAGATCGTATTCCGCCTCACTGTAACATTTACGGTGATCTGTTTGTTGGTAACGCCAATGTTGCCAACATTGGGCGATGTCGCGTCGGCAGTAATGCGAATGTTGGTTTCTTACAATGGAACAGATACTTTGATGGTTCCATTTACCATCTAATGGATGTTAGTAGTCCTTCTTTTGCTATCCGTCTGCGAGGCAATGTGGATTCCATTGATTTTGCCAGCTCACCTCCTGGTAGTACAACACTGGACACCCTTCTGTCAATCTC
>CAZOYI010000199.1:0-12209 GCA_964583965.1 uncultured Caldisericota bacterium | reverse complement strand
GCTATTATCCATAAGTGCATCAACAGCTTCTTGAAGCATTCTTTTTTCATTTTGGATCATGATGTCTGGAGCACTTACATCAAGGAGTTTTGACAATCGGCTATTTCGGTTGATTACTCTTTGATATAAAGTATTTAAATCCGAGGTAGCAAATCTTCCTCCGTCCAATTGAAGTAAAGGTCGAAGATCGGGAGGGATTACAGGTATAACAGACATAATCATATCACTGGGTTTTCGTTCTGTGGATAGAAAAGCACCAACTGCATTTAGTCTTTTTACCAGCTTTGTCTTTTTCTGCTGGGAAGTAGTGCTCATCTGTTCTTGCAGTTCTTTTTTTAACCCCTCAAGGTCAAGTTCATCAAGAAGAATCTGAATTGCTTCAGCACCTTTTCCCGCCTGGAATCGATGACCCTCTTCGATAGCTTTATGGTATTCTTCATCACGGATAACCTGATATTTTTTAAAATCTGTATCACCCGGATCAACGATGATGTATTTTACAAAATATACAACCTCTTGTAGTGATTTTGAGGTCATATTTAAAAGCAAGGATACAAAGGGAACTGTCTTTAAGTACCATATGTGGATAATGGGAGCAGCTAAAGAGATGTGTCCCATTCTCTCTCTGCGGACAGTTGATCGAGTAACTTCAACACCACATCGATCACAGATAACACCTTCATACCTTTTTCCTTTGTATTTTCCGCATCGGCATTCGTAATCTTTGAATGGACCAAAAATTTTTTCGCAAAACAACCCATCTGGTTCTGGTTTAAAATTCCGATAACTAATCGTTTCAGATTTTCTTACTTCGCCAAAACTCCAGCTAAGGATTTCCTCTGCACCAGCTAGATGAATGGATATTGCCTCGTAATCCGTGATAGACGGTTTTTGTTTTATTTTGTCTCGTGTTTGCTGTTTATCCAAAACGAGAACCCCCTTTGCATATGCTTATATACTTGCTCAAGAAGCTTCTTCTTCTTTTGCTTCTTCAATTACTTTTTGTGCAGTTTTTGGTGGTGCTTCTTCATAGTGAGAGAAATTCATTTCATAAAATCCTCTTGCGCCAGAAACAGATTTTATGGTTGTAATATAGGTTCCCAATTCTCCAAGGGGTGCATGTGCTTCTATAATCTGCCACCCTTTTTGATCTCCAACCTTCATGCTCATAATCCGTCCTCGTCGAGTATTTAAATCATCAATCACAGAACCCATAGATTCTTCTGGAACATGAACTTTAAGATTCATAATAGGCTCTAATAATATTGATTCTCCCTGGTCTAAAGCCTTCTTTAATGCAATAGAACCAGCCATTTTAAAAGCTTGTTCAGAAGAGTCGACGGGATGGTAAGAGCCACCATATACTGTTACTTTTAGGTCGACTACTGGATAACCTGCTAGAATACCATGCTGCATTGCCTCAAGAACGCCCTTTTCAACAGCAGGCACATATGTTTTCGGTATAGCACCTCCGAAAATCTTATTCTCAAATTCAAACTGTTCTCCTCTGCTAGCTGGTTGGACTTCTAACCAGCAATGACCAAACTGTCCATGACCACCGGATTGTTTCTTATGTTTTCCTTCTACTTTAACAGGTTTTCGGATGGTCTCTTTATAAGCAATTTTTGGTTGCTCTAGCAAGAGAGAAACACCAAATTTGCGTTTTGCTTTTTCCATGGTTACTTGCAGGTGGGTATCGCCCATTCCACGGATGATCGTTTCGCTAGTATCTTGATCTCGTTCGATAATAATACTTACATCATCTTCTTGGATTTTGGGAAGAACGGCTCCAAGCTTATCTTCATCTGATTTTTTATCTGCTTTAATGGACATGCGAGCATTTGGAATAGGAAGCTTTATCCAGGGAACAGTAAGAACTTGATCTTGTTGAGAAAGGGTATGGCCTGTCTTTGTTAAAGTTAGCTTTGTAATTGCACCAATGTCACCAGCAGGAATATGGTCGATGGTAATATCTTTTTTTCCAATAAAAGTAGCAATCTGGCCAATTTTATCACTCTTCTCTTCTGCTGTATTATAAATTTTGGAATCCGAATTTAAATCTCCTGAAAAAACCTTAACGAGGGAAATTCTTCCTACATATGGGTCTGTCATTGTTTTAAAAACAAGTACTGCTAAAGGTCCATTTTTATCCACCGGAAGCTGAATTTCGCTACCGTCTTCTTTTAACGCAGTGATTCCTTGTCTTTCTTCAGGACTAGGCATATAGGTAGCCATAAAGTCAAGTACATCATCCGTCCCTTTTGATTCTGTTGCTGCCGTGAAGAGGATGGGAAAAACTTTTCTTTGTGAAAAAGATTTTTTCAAGCATTGTAGAAATTCTTCTTGCGAAATTTCTTCTCCACCTAAATATTTCTCTACAATTGCATCATCAACTTCAATAACAGATTCCAAGAGTGCGTCGTAGTTCTCATCTACTGTAGGTTGGAGATCTTGAGGGATATCTTCTTTTTTACCATCAAGAGTGTAATATGTTTTGTGAATAATGTCAGCTAAACCTTGCAGAACATTTCCTTTGATATAGGGGTAGAAGATTGGGTGACATTTTTCAGAATACTTTTGTTGAATTGCTTGTAGCATATCAGGTATATTCACGTTTTCTCGATCAATTTTATTTACTACAAAGGCTGTTGGTAACTTATGGTCTTCTGCATAGTAAAATGTCTTTTCTGTACCTGCTTGTAGGCCCGAGATAACATCTATAACAATAAGAGCGCCATCGGCTGCAATCATTGCAGATTTTACTTCACCAACGAAATCAAAATAGCCAGGAGAATCAAGAAGATTGATTTTTAAACCATTGTACTCTATGGGAATAAGAGATAAACTGACAGAAATCTGCCGTTTTGTTTCCTCTGGTTCAAAATCTGAAACAGTATTGCCATCCTGTATTTTTCCTAATCGGTCAGTAATTTTTGTCTTAAAAGCAATTGCTTCCGTAATGGAAGTTTTTCCGACGCCTCCATGACCGGCTAGTACAACATTGCGGATGTTTTTTGCTTCATACAGCTTCATTCATGATCCTCCTTGGTATTATCGTTTAAATTTTCTGAAACATCACTGGATTCATTCATCATATCTTCATATTCTTCTCGGAAACTATCATCTTCAGTTATGAATCTATCAAAATCAGAATCGAGAACTTCTGTTGATTCAGGACTTAAAAGATTCTCAGGAGATGTTTTTGATTTGTCTTCATCGTAGGGGGAGTCTTCAACAACCTCCATTTTAATTCCAAGCCCCTTGAGTTCGTTAATAATAACATTGAAAGACTCAGGGTTGCTGCTTGGTTGAATCAAATGACGATTGCATATAGCTTCATATGCACGTACTCTACCTTCGGTATCGTCAGATTTAATGGTCAGCATTTCGTTTAAAGTGTAAGCTGCACCATAGGCTTCCAAGGCCCAAACTTCCATTTCACCGAACCTCTGTCCACCAAATTGAGCTTTTCCTCCAAGCGGTTGCTGGGTTATCAGTGCATAAGGTCCTATGGAACGAGCATGAATCTTGTCTTCAACCATATGGTTAAGCTTCATGATGTAAGAGTAACCTACAGTAACTGGTTTTTCGAAAGTTTCTCCGGTATAACCGTCATATAGAACTCGCTTACCGTGTTTAGATGAATCGTCTTCGTCCAATTTCTCAACCAATTCAGCTGGGTTCATACCAGCAAAAGGGGTAGTTACGCAATACGAATGTGAATTGTTAGCAATAATGCCCAATAAACACTCTAATATCTGTCCCACATTCATTCGAGAAGGAACTCCTAATGGATTTAAAACAATATCAACAGGTTTTCCGTCTTCGAGGAACGGCATATCTTCCACAGGAAGTATCTTTGAAATAACACCTTTGTTTCCATGTCTCCCAGATAATTTGTCACCAATTTGAATCTTTCTTTTCTCTCCAATAAATACTTTAACAATTCTGTTAACTCCAATTGGAAGATTTTCTTCATCTTCTCTGGACAATATCTGGACATCAATGACAGTTCCTCTGTCCCCGGGTGGCACGCGAAGTGAGGAATCTTTCACATCTTGTCCCTTTTTATCAAACATGGCTCTCCAAAGCTTCATTTCGGGAGTAAACTCGCTTTCAGCTTTTGGAGTGATCTTTCCTACTAAAATATCGTTGGGGCCAACTTCTGTTCCAACTCGAATGACACCATCTTCATCTAGGTTTCGGAGTTGTTCTTCAGGGACATTAGGAATATCTCTGGTGATTTCTTGAGGACCTACCTTTGTATCTCTTACCTGAACTTTATGCTCTTTGATATGGATAGAAGTAAGAGTGTCTTCCTCCACTAATCTTTGGCTTATTACGATAGCATCTTGGTAGTTATATCCTCTCCAGGGAAGATAAGCGGTCAGAAGATTTTGTCCAAGTGCCAACCTTCCTCTGTCACAGGCTTCTCCATTAATGATTGTGGTTTTTTGAGTTAGAATATCTCCTTGGGTGACTAATGGGTATTTGTTTACAACAGTATCTTGGTTAGTTCTTCTAAATTTCGTAATAGGGATTCTTGTTGATTTAAAGATGTCAATCACTTCTACATTGTGTTTTACAAGGTCAATAATGAGTGGAAAATCTACAGTATCTCCCTTGTGTGCAGCAACTTTTCCGCCAATGAAAACATCTTTTGCTAAAATGACAGTTTTTTTAAGTTTTGGGTTGAGAATAAAGGTTTGAGCAAATTTTAGTTCTTCTACAGAAACAAGGGTAATACTTCTAACACCATTCTCTTTTAACTTTGTGAAAATGGTTGGATTAATCTGCTTACCATAATCGATATCAGGACAGTATGGATCAGAATACACAAGAATTCGTTCCACTGGGATGTTATCTTTGTGAACATACTTTACTTCAAATACAGGAACTCTTTCAACCCCTCCCGTCCATCCAACTACTTCGACTTCAGGTATTTTTGCGCCAATCAGTCGGTCCATTAGTCCTTTGGTAATTTCACGTCCAGCGTTAACAAGAACTTTATTGGTTTTTGTATATACATCGTTGACAAGTTTTCTCCCAATCAACGCTTCATTTTTTTCATACAAGACCAACTCAGCCAAATCAATGCTTTCAAAAACATCCGAATCTGTATACGCTATGGATAAATGTTGATTGTAGAAAAGTTTATGGAGAAGATTACCATCAATAGATTGTCCTACTTCACCTATATTGGGGATACTCTCTGCCAATACCTTTTCGATGAGAGATGCATTAAACTTTCCAATTTGAACTTGTTCATAACCATTATCAGGAGATGTTATGTAGATGGATTTGGAATCTACATACGAAACAATACCATCGTGAGGAGAGAGTTCAGATGCTCCAGAATCAATAGCTGCTTTTTCTTCTAAACCTGTACCGGAATAGGGAATTTCAGGATGAATTAAAGGAACTGCTTGGTGTTGCATATTACAGCCCATTAAGGCTCGGTTTGCATCATCATGCTCTAAAAACGCAATGAGACCAGCGGATACAGAAAAAACTTGTAAAGGAGAAATGTCAATTAAATTCACTTTTTCTTTGGGTACAATGAGATATTCTTCGTAATACCTACAGAGAACTTGATCTGCGGTAATATTGCCATGTTTATCAACAGGAGTATCAAATTGCGCAATATATCTATCGTCTTCGTCGTCAGCGGTCAAAGTAACAATCTTGTCGGTTACCTTACCACTTTCTACTACCTTGTATGTAGCAACAATAAAACCCCTATCGTCTATTTTTGAATAAACAGATAATGAGTTAATAAGACCAACGTTTTCACCTTCAGGTGTTTCTATAGGACAAATTCTTCCGTAATGGGAATAGTGTACGTCACGAACTTCTGCTCCTGCACGCTCTCGGTGAAGTCCACCGGGTCCCAGAGCTGAAATTCTTCGCTTATGAGTCAGCGACGCTATTGGATTGGTTTCATCCATAAATTGAGACAATTGCCCCATGCTAAAGAATTCTTTGATTGAGGCTTCAAGAGGTCTTGGGTTAATTATGCTAGAAGTATGTTTGTGGATCTCTTCCCAAGGAGTAACGGATATTTTTTCATATGTATTTTTCATGACACGATGTAAGCCAACTCGCATATTGTTTTTTAACAATTCTCCAATCAATCGAAGTCGTTTATTTCCTAAATGGTCTCTATTGTCCGTTTGGCCAGTATTGTGCTCAATTTTGGCAAAATATTGGATTAGTTTTAACAAGTCATCTTGTGTTACAGTTCGAACTGAGATGTTCACATCGAGTTTTTTGTTCATCTTGTATCGGCCCACTTCACCCAAATCATTTCTTCGTGGATCCGTTAAAACTTGTTTAAATTGAATGTCTGCGTTTTCTTTTGTATATCGTTCGCCTGGTCTCAGTTTTAAGAAGATAAGCTTTTTTGCTGATTCTTCATCGGTTGTATTGTCTTCTTCTAATGTAGCAATTGCAAAACGAGACAAAGCGCGGTCATAAATATGGATTCGGCTGATTTTAGTTTTGGCAATTTCTTCTAGGATTGCAAGTGTTAATCCGGTTCCTTTTTTGTATAGATCTTCTCCTGTTGTTAAATCATAAATATCATCGTATAATTTTTTCCCAACAGCGTCAAAATATTCTTTAGAGTTAACCCGAAGTTCAACAACCGTCTCATCTTTCAGGGCTTCACGTAATTCTTCGTCGGTTAAACCCATGGCGCGCAGTACAACGCTGGCTGGTAGTTTTTTGCTTCTTTTATCAAGGTATACAAAAACTGCCCCATTCTCATTGGTTTCAAACTCAATCCAAGAGCCCCGATCAGGAATAATGGTAGCTTTGTACAAAGGTTCTCCTGTCTTCAAAGAAGGGTTTTGCTCAAAATATACGCCGGGAGATCGAGTCAATTGTCCTACGACTACTCTTTCCACACCATTAATAATAAAAGAGCCTGTGGGGGTCATATATGGAAACTCTCCAACAGCAATTCTTTTGTTCTTATCTTGTAAATGGATTTCTTCACCAAGTTCTGTGTTGGTGAGACGAATAGATAGATTTAGTTCTCCGTTGTAAGTTTTTCCTTTAATTTTACATTCATCAGGTGTTGATTTTGGTTTCGTGATTTCATATCCTAGAAAACGAACCAGTACCTTTCCGCTCTCATAAGTTGTGTCAGTTTCTTCGAATTCGTCCAGTAGTTCTTGGATACCCTTATTGAGTAGCCAATCAAAAGATTTCCTTTGCATATCAAGAAGATCAGGTGCCTGAAAGTCTTGTTTTATTTTGTTCAAATCTCTCAACACAAATGATTGATGTGACACAATAAACTCCTTATTACCATGCGAAATAAATCACAAGGCTATAAATAACCATAGAAACCCTGCAATCTGTAAAATCAAAAAATCAATTTAACAAACATTCATTATATAATATAATGTGTCAAAATGCAAAAAAATGATTCGAGGCAAAAAATGATTTCAAGTGGAATTGATATTGTACAAATTAAACGTATAGAAAAGATGTGTAATCGGTATCAATCCACTTGGTGGATTCACCACATCGGTACAGAACAGGAATGGGAATATTCTTTACGGAAAAAAAATTTTGCAGAATCGTTAGCAGGTTTTTTTGCTGCCAAAGAAGCTTACTTAAAAGCAGTAAGCTGTCATATAAAAAAACCTGCCCTACAAGATATCGAGATTCTTCATACTCCCGAGGGCAGGCCCTATATATCATCGAATCGTAATGATTTGAATTCAAGTCAATTGCAAGTTAGCATATCGCATGAAAAAGAATATGCAATTGCAATCGTCATGTTTCAGTGGAATTAGTCGAATAATTGTCGAATACGCCAATCTTCTTTCATCATTAGATGATTGATGTCCAATAGGTCAATTCTTCTATCATCATTGTAGTCACCTTGTTTTAAAAAACCTTTATCTCCACGCAAAGTACCAAAAGATTTTCCTAAAAAGATTACATCACTATCGTCTACGTTCCCATTGTTATCAAGATCGTAAATATTTGGAATAACTTGTATTCCGCTAAAAAATGATAGGTCAATAAGTTCAAATGGAACTATATTGCTATCGGGATCAGAAGCAGAAAATTGAATAATCTTGAAGACAACCCCTCCATCACCGGTATCTTTTTTGAAATTTACAAGCAAGTCAAAAAGATCTCCGGATCCAGTAAAAGGTTTATCAAATGTGACGATAATCTCACCTTTTCTCTGATGAAACTCAATCGTAGCATTATTTTTAATTGAATCAGGAAGTTTTGCAGCTTCTATGGTGTAATAATCATTTAGGGCCCACAGTTTTACAACAAGCCTCTTCAAATTTCGAGTGTTGTTAACTTTATAAGTCATAGTATCGAGTGATGTATGCTTCTGTTGTAACCCCATCTGTGGTACATTCCAATAAAACATGGCGGGTTTTTCGTTAGAAAACTTGAACAGAGCGGAACCTACAATTTCTTTTGTATCTTGATCTTGAAGAAAAACTACAATTCCGCATTGAACTGCAGCTCTGGTAGTAAGAACGAATTTTCGGTCTTCTTCATAAATCTGATCAGCTTTTAAACGAACAGGTTTACCGGTGACACCATAAGGCATATTACGGACTACATGACGATTCAGATAGTCACCATGCTGCTGTTCGGTAATGACCCAATCTTGGTAGATCGTTGCAATCATATTAATGTTTCGTTTCCCAAAATCTTCTCTCGCTTTGATCTTCAAATTAAAAGAATGAGCGTCAAAATCACCAGTTAACTGAATGTCTGCAATATCTCTTCGTGCATTATCACTTTCTAGAATTGCAGCAACATACTGATCGAAATCATAATATTGTCCATCATTGGGAACTCCTACAATAAGATCAATCCCTCCAACAACAACGGATGGGAAGGAATTAATACTGTAATAATCGCATCGCTTTTCGGTATCAGCAGAAGCTAAAGAATCACGGTAATGATAAGCCAAGTGGATAAAAACATCTTCTGTTTGATTGAGAGCTAATTCAGAATAATATAAACCAGCAGAAGCATAAGGACAATAACCACACCATCCACCTGTAAATTGCTCAACAATTACAGGGGAGGGAGACGGTGTAAAATCACTACCATCTGCAGCATAAACTTTGTATGGTGCTTGGTAATGAGAGAATAGAAAAAGGAAGATAAACACTCCTGAAAAGCCAACTGTAAAAAGCTTTTTTACATTCAATCTCATACACCGCCTCCTCATGATTTTTTATAATTTTGGATAGGTTATGGTAATGGTCTGGGTTGCGTTTTCCCATCCAATTTCGGCACCAAGATTCTCAGATACAAATCGTACAGGAACCATAGTGTTGCCACTAATAATTTGACAAGCTACATCCATGGTTACATCTTTGCCATTTACTTTTGCAATGTTAGAACCAATTTTAAGTTCTACTTTGGTTCCGTCAAGTTCTAACCAAACTACATCTACTAATTTAGTTATAGGGTGTGGGTCAAAGCCCACTTCCGCTCCCAGCGCGCGACCAATATAGCCAAAAGGTACTAAAGTTCGACCATTTTGAATAATAGGAGCCATAGAAAGGTTTTCTACTTCACCATTTTTGATAGCAGTTTTTTTGCCAATGACAAGTTTGATTGTGTATCCAAAGGTGATATGAAGTTCTTTTTCAGTTACATTTCCGACAGGATCGGTTGCAACAAACTCAAACTTCATTTCACCAATTTTTCTAGGAGTAACTTCATAAGCAAAAGAACCGTCTTGCTCTAGATACACAAACTCACCATTTATTGTAAGTTGTGCAGTTGGATCGGTTGTACCGGTGATTGAAAATCTTCTTTTGGTGACAACATCACCCTCTAAAGGATAAGTGATATCGATTTTGGGAGGTTCGGTATCGTAGATAACTTCATAATTAAGACGTTTCTCGTGTCCTGCTTCATCCTTTGCAATGATAACAAGAGGATTTACACCCTGCTCAAGGTCTACTGTAGTTCGGAAATAACCTGTTTCAGGTTCAACAATAATATTTTCACCATTCACAAGAGCAATTAGATCATACTCCAGAGAATCAACTCCAAAACGGATGGTTTTAATAAGAGTAGTACGCCCAACTACATCAATGGTTGGTTTTGTAGTGATCGTTCTAGCTTCTTCTGGTTTCTCCATTACAACTTCAGGAAGAACGGTATCAACTTTTACGACAAAAGATTTTCTAGGTTCGATACCTGTAATTGATTCTGCCCAGTATGTAATGCGAGATTCATACTGTCCAATATCAAGTGGCTTACCACCACTTTCTTTGTCAAATGTAATGATTTGATTGTCTTTGTCATCCCAGAAAAGTTTAATAACGGCAGTTGAGTCATCGCAAGAAAAAGAAACAAGTGGTGGTTCGATGTACCAACCATTATCCCCTTCGGTCCCACCACTAATATGATGCATGGAAACGGGTAACTTTGGTGTAGTGAAAAATGTGGGTGACTCAGCCACAAAATCTTCAGTACTAGAAGTAACTTCTAGGATATAGCCAACCTTTTCTTCAGTAGGATTACGGAAACCGGCTTCTAAAGGAATAAGTAAAACAAATTCAACGCCACCTTTGATGGGTTGAGTTACATAAAAATGTGCAGTCACACCATCAATTGTAACTTTTTCAGCAGGTGCTTCATTTATTGTAACAGTTAAAGGATCGACTTCTTTTGGCATTTCTGTATTATCTGGGAATGTGACAGCAATGTAATCTCCTTTTTCTAAGGCACCATTGTCACCAGTAAGACCTTTGATGTTCCAAGAAGTAACAGAATAGGCATTTTTAGGTTCATTGTAAACATCGAGAATTTCAAGTCGAGATTCTATAAGTTCAACAGGAGAAGTCATTAAGTATTCCGAATCACTCTCTATCTTATAACCAAGTTTAATGTCACCAGGTTTTGTCGTGTTAACAATGCCAGCTCCAACTTCAAATACGACATCAACAGCATTTTCAGAGTCAATATTCACAGCAGAGGTTAGAGAGATTTCCAGTCCGTTCACAGCAATTTCTGAAACGGACTCTCCGCTGATTTTGATTTTGGATTTATCTAGAGAAGAAGGAATTACTGTTCCTTCAGGAAATTGAACAAGAATCTTGCTACCACTCTTAAGGGATTTGCCAGCTTCTAGGATAAAGGAGAAAGAATAACGTGCTGGTTTATTAACTTTGGAAGGAACTATTTTAAGTAGTGCTCCACCTTTTTCAATAAAATATGGTTTTGATGCTACCCATTCTTTGTCAGCAGGGATAGTAGATACTTCAAGAACATATTCACCAGGTTTTGGGGGATTTATAACACCAGCCCCCTGATCGATAAAGATCTCAATGCGTCCACCATCAGGAATTTCAACGGGTGTAATAAAAGTAAGTTGGTTTCTGACAGCAAGAGGAGGACTTGTAATGGGTTTACCATTGACTAGAATAAACTTCTCTCGAATATCAGTTTCGGTGAGTTCAGTTCCTTCGGGGAATCGTACTCGGATTCGGCCATCACCATCTTTGAGCCACCCACCTTGACCTACGTTAAATGCAATTGTATAAGATGCATTTGCACGGAAAGAAGAAGGAATAACTTCAACTTCTGGCATTCCTTCGGGCACTCCGATAGAGCTTTCTACAATATTAAAAGGCTCAGATGATACAAATGTAGGCTCAGCTCCGGTGGAAAACTTCCATTGGTATTTGGCAGGTTTTGGGGGAGTAACAAAACCACAAGTATCAGGAGCGGTAACAACAATATCACTGTATCCTGGAATTTCAGGATTTAACTCAATATGAGTGTTAAAACGTAGAGAAATTCCACCTTCAGGAGTAGCTTCAATCACAGGTAGACCTTGACAGGCAGAACAAGGAGAAAGTCCAATGGACATTGATTCGATAATTTGCGTGAGTCTCTCTTTACGCTTTTTTTCATCTTCTGGTAATGGAGGGTCAATAATAGTTCCAGGAGGCCAGACTAATGTGATAGAGTCGTGTACAGCAAGTCGTTTTTCAATAGTAACATTGAAACGATACGTTGCTCTAGTTGCAACTTTTCGAGGTTGAACAATCATGAAGAAATTTTTCAAAGCATATGTTTTTATAGGCTGAAAAGCAGAAAAAACAGTGCTCAATAAAATGAATGTCAATACAATACTAAGAAATTTATTCAGTCGATGCTTCATCGTAAAAAACCCCCTTGAATTACAATTC
>CAZOYI010000198.1:0-18058 GCA_964583965.1 uncultured Caldisericota bacterium | reverse complement strand
GCATAAAGCAAGACCAGCTTGTACGGTGAGGGTTTTTCCAGAGCTTAAACCCATTTGTTGCATTCCAAGGAAGCATAAAACAAATCCATACAATCCTTGTGTAGCAGGTAAAGCCATCAAAACAAATAATCGTCCAAAAAGATCAGGTTTTTCAGATAAAGCCCCTGCGGCTTGATTACCAGAAATGTACAATGCTTTTGCGGAACCCATTCCACCTAGCATTAAACAAACAAATAATCCAACAATATTCCAACCCTGACCAGAACTAAAAAAATAGGTTTCTAATAGTTGTGCAAACGTCATTGTTTTGCCTCCTTAACAACAAAAACATTAGTAAATTTTTGAGAGTAACTATGATATTCGATCCCACCGTCTTCGTAAAACCGACCAAACATTTCATAAAATAACAATCGAACTGGATGAACAAACGACCCGATAATATTGAGAAGGAAATTGAAAACATTTAAAAATAAGATCATGATGGCAGTAATGAATATGCCCACAACAGGTATTGATTTGAACATACCAGCTATCAGGTTAAATGACATAGCCATAGAAGAAGTAGCAATCATTAATGCAGCTAACCGCAAATACGACAAAACATCTCCAAGCAATGTAGCAGCTCCGTACGAACTTTTTATACCATACATATTTAAAAAGCCCTTCACAATGCCTTTGAAAATATTGGTTCTACTTTGTAAAAATCCTCCTACAAAAATAAGGCCAAGGGACACAATGCAAATCCATTGGGATATTAAGACTAAAACAGAGGGATAATATCCGGGGGATAGGAACTGTCCAGCAACTATCACTGCAGAAGGTATAAATAAAATCCAAGATAGGTTGTTGAGAATTGCTTCGGCAAATTGCCTTTCTTTGCATCTTTGAAGGAAGGACATAAAAATGGCAGTACACTGAAGGAAAGCACCAATATAGATTACTCCAACCATTAATGCGATGAAACTTTGTGACGGGTTCATCACTCCAACAAAATCTTTTAGCTTCACAAGCATAGAAGACTCTGGTAGATAAGATGGTGTAAACAGGTCTCCTGCCCAAGATTCTGTTAAGGCACCAAACAAAAAAGCAAAAAATCCTGCCCAGAAAAACATTTTGAAAAATGACACAGTATCTTTGTCAAACCAGTATTTCTTCATCGAAAATGCACAAATCGCCATCATGGAGATGCCATAGATCCCATCTGCAAAGGCTATACCAAAAAGGATGATAAATACCAAACCAACCAAGGCGGTGGGATCAATCATTCCAAATCGTGGAAGCCCGTACATTCGAACAAGAAACTCAAAAGGTTGAAAAAAGGGATGGTTTTTTAATTTTACGGGGGGATTCTTTGGATTATTTTCAACTTCCACATAGATCATAGGGTATTCTTGTTCTAAAGCTATGACAGCATCGCAACTTTGTTCAGATGGTATATAACCCTCAACATAGGCAACGCTATTGGTTTGGGCAAAACGCTTAATCCCATTAGCGCGTATGATTTTATTGATCGAGAAATCCTTCCATAAATAGATATTTGAAAGTTGTTCTTTAAAGTCTAGCAACACTCGCTCCCACTTCGTTAAATCTTCAATATGCTTTTTAATCTTCTGTTCAAGTTCCAAAATTTCATGTTGTGGTGAGTGATTCAGAGTTTGAAAAGGAAATTCTTTGAGTCCTGCACGATTTAGATAGGCCTGGATTTCTTCTTGTTGAAATGAAGGATAAGCGACAATAAAACCATGAATTTTTTCTTTTTTATGATATGTTGCATAAACTGGTACAATCACGGCATTCTTTCGAAGATGCTCAAATTGTTCCAAGTCTTCTAATTTTCTATCTTCTGCTTGCAAAAAAACAACTTTTGTTCTTTGCATTTGTTGAATTTCTGAAAAAGAGAAGGTGAAGGAAGAAAAAGGAAGGAGTTGTCGGTGAAGAGCGCGCATATGCTCCATCGAATCTAAACTAGATCGTCGTTGATTCCAAACAGAAATAACTTCTTGGTGGAATTCTTGAAATTGTTGTTTCTCTTGGATAGAGGAAATTTCACTTTTAGAAAAAATAGGTTTCTTTGGTATGAAGTTTTCAATAAATGCTTTTTTTTCAGGTTGAAAGGTGTCAAACAACGAGAGAATTTCCGTCGCTTTTCGAATATCTTCTTCTATATGGGAAACTTCGTCATCGTTTGGTAGTAATGGCTGACTTAAAGAAGAAACATCTCGAAGATGAAAAACTCCTTTTTCGTACAAAGTATTTCGAAATTGAGATACCATGTTTTTTGGCACAACAAAACGAAGCAAGTTTAACTTTTGAATGGCCATAAACTAGTATCCAACGCTTATGAGAAAATCAGAAATCATCTTGGAACAGGATTTTTCAAAAGATTCCGAAGCATTTTTCTGGATCATTTGAAATTCTTTATCAAATCGTTGTTGAAACTCTTTTTTAGTTCCATCAATTTTCTGTTGATGAACCTCTTTCATCTCAAAGATCTCTTTTTCAATTCTCTCTTTAAGATGAATTTTTTCATCTTCAAATTTTTGATAGAGCTTAGCACATTCTTCTTTTGTCGTTTCAATAAGATCAGAAGATTCTTTTTCGTATTCTTTAATCGTCTCAAATATTTCTGTACTCAAAACCAATACCCTTTCTAGAAAAACATGAAATGATTGTAGTGTTATTCTGTAATAACTTCAACCATCTCGTTTTCATCAATGCCTTGTACCACCGCTCCGTCAAGTTTCATCTGTGTCAACATTTCTACGGCATTCTGAGTAACAATCTCACCTGGACATATATAGGGAATGCCCGGCGGATAGGGAGCAATAATTCTCTTTGATATTTGGCCATCAGCAGTTTTGAATGGGATTTGTTCATAAGGTTGATTGAAAGCCTCTGCGGGTGTATACACTTGGAAAGGTATCTGTGGGATTCGAATAAATTCTTTCAGATCAGTTTTTCCTTTGTTTTCAGAAAACCAACGAGTTGCTTTTACTAGATGATCAATATCTTCTTTTGTGCTACCCCCTGTTATGAAACAGAGAAAATTATTCAGAGCAGACAATTCAATTTCAATATTGAACTGACGGTTTAAGAGGTTTTCAATTTCAAAGCCAGAGTGCCGTAAAGAATTCGTCAATACACTCAGCTTCGTAGAATCCCATTCTACAATCCCATATTTTCCTACAATCGATTCATCAATTATTTGTAATTCTGGGATTTTCATTAGTTCATCTCTTGCGTATGATGCAGTATCCATTGCTTTGGACCAAAGTTCCATGCCATGTTGAGACATCATTTTCCGACTAGCCTCAATGGACATCATCAACAAATAATTCGGGGATGAGGATTGTAACATACACAAAACAGAAGTGAGTCTATCTAGATCAATCCGATTACCATTGACATGAAGAAGAGCAGTTTGCGTTAAAGCAGGTAAAGATTTATGAGTGGATTGGGTGATCATGTCGGCTCCACGATCAATAGAAGAAGTAGGCAAATCTGGATGGAAGGGAAAGTGAGCCCCGTGTGCTTCATCAACCAAAACGATGATGTCGTTTTCATGTGCAATTCGGATCAACTCCATCATGTTTTGAGCCATACCGTAATAGTTTGGAGAAGTTAGAAGAACAGCTTTTGCATCAGGATTTTCATCGATGGTTCTCTGCAATGTCTCTGGCAAAACGCCAGCTAAAATCTGATATTCGGGTATCATCTCGGGTTGAATCCATATAGGAGTGACATTACCGAGGGTGATTCCTGCAATTGCACATCGGTGTGAATTACGTTGTACAATAAGCTTTTCTCCTGGTTTCACGCTAGACATAATCATCGACATAACACCTACGGTACTGCCGTTAACTAAATAAAAAACTTGCTCCGATCCAAAAGCTGCGGCTGTTAATTCTTGAGAAGTCCTTAACACGCCTTCTGCTTTGTGTAAATAATCAACGCCTTCTACTTCTGTTAAATCGTATTTAAATACATTTTTTCCCAATAAAGCCTCAATTTGTTCAGGAATCAATCGGGATCGGGCATGCCCTGGCATATGAAAGGCAGTGCGGTTTTTATCAACATAACTTTTTACAGCGTCAATAAAGGGTGTATCCAAATGCGAATACTTAGTCATTTCTTTAATGCCTCTCTTAAAATAGTATTTAAAAGCTTTGGATTTCCTTTCCCCTTGGTTGCTTTCATGCAAGCACCCATAAACATACCAAAAAGCCTTTCTTCGCCAGCGTGATACCTTTCCAGCTCTTGGGGATTGTCTTGAAGAACCTTTTCAACAATCTCACGAAGCACGTTGTCATCCATTACCTGCAACAAACTTTGTTCTTTCACAATATCACTTGGATTTTTACCGGTTTGAATAAGTTGGGGTAGTAAACCCTTAGCAATTTTACCTGAAATTGTTTCATTTTGTATCAATTTTAACAATTCTTGTAATTTTTTTGGAGATATTCCAATTTGGTAAATCGTACAATTACGATCATTCATGATTTTCATTAGTTCAGAAGATATCCAGTTGGAAGCAGCTTTTGGATCAGAAAAATCCTCAATACACTCATCAAAGTATTGCAATATGTCAGGTGAGGTCGTAAGTAATTGCGCATCATATTCGGACAATCCATGTACTGTTATTAATCGATCGTAAGCATCTTGAGGTAGTTCAGGTATAGATAATTTTGCTTTCTCTAGCATAGCTTCTGAAACTACCAAAGATCGTAAATCCGGTTCAGGAAAATACCTGTAATCTGATTTGCTATCTTTTATGCGCATTTGTAGGGTTTTGGATTCTTCATCGTTCCATGTACGAGTTTCGGCAATAATAGGTAATCCCTTTTCGAGAAGCTCTGTTTGGCGTTGAACTTCATATTGAATTGATCGCATTACAGCCCGAAAAGAGTTCAAGTTTTTAACTTCTACTTTTTGCCCGAATGTATCGTCTGACTGACTTATGGAAACATTTACATCGCAGCGAAGAGCTCCTTCTTCCATTTTTCCCGTCGAAATTTTTAGATACGATACGATCTGTTTTAGTTTCTCAAGAAAAATACTAGCATCTTCATGTGAATGTATACACGGATAGGTCACTATTTCGAGTAAAGGTATTCCAGCTCTATTAAAATCAATGCAAGTTTGATCATCACCAGTTTCGTGAATCATTTTTGCAGAATCTTCTTCTATATGCACTCTTTCTAGAAAAACAGTGGAATCCTCACGAATTGATATATATCCTCCCTTAATAATAGGAATAGAATCTTGGGTAATTTGATATCCCTTTGGTAAATCAGGGTAGAAATAGTTCTTTCGAGAAAAATCAGAAACTAACTGAATTTCACCATCAAGAGCAATACCAAGCATAAGCGCCATTTCTACTGCTTTACGGTTAGGAACGGGTAATGCTCCTGGATATCCCATACATACAGGGCAAATATTTGTATTGGGTGAATCCCCAAATGAAGATTTACATCTACAGAACATTTTGGTCTCGGTAAGAAGTTGGATGTGGATTTCTAGTCCAATGGTTGGTTTAATCATGAAACTTCCTCCTCAATCGTTCGAGCAACCTTCCACAAAAGTTTCTCAGAAAATCTAGGACCTATCACTTGAATTCCTGCTGAAAAACCCAAATCATCATTTCCAACCGGTATCGAAACGGAGGGTAACCCTGCTATAGAAGAGGGAATGGTTAAGTAATCGGAATAATACATATCTAGTGGATCTTTTCGTTCACCAAATTTAAAAGGCATTTTTAGAGTTGTAGGTAAAACCAGAAATGGACAATCTGTAAAAATAGATTCAAACTCTCTTGTGACTAAATCCATTGCATAAAGAGCTTGTTTGTAATAATTCCCAGCAAATTCGTTAGAAAGAATATATGTTCCTAATAGAATTCTACGTTTTACTTCAGTTCCGAAACCATCTGTTCTTGCCATTAAATATGACTCTTCAGAAGAAAGTCCAATTCTTTGTTGTCCATATCGAATTCCATCAAATCTCGATAAATTAGAGGAAGCTTCAGAATCGGCAATAACATGATAGGTTGCCATAGCACAATCTAGCATATTTAAATCAAAAGAAACAGGATTGTATGACGTAGAAAGGAATTGTATAACTCGATGATACATGTTTTCAATAAAAGGATCCATCTGCAAGTGGTTAATTCTAGATAAGATTCCAAAAGAATTCAGAGGTGGAACTTCGGGGAGATCCTCCCATTCCATTTTTTCAGAGGTGGAATCTTTTTCATCATACCCAGATATGCATTGCAAAAGCAAAAAAGCATCGTCAACAGTTGTTCCTAAGGATCCAATTTGATCCAAAGAAGAACAAAAAGATGTCATTCCATATCGTGACACAAAGCCATACGTTGGACGTATTCCAACAATTCCACAAAAAGAGGCTGGTTGTCGAACAGATCCTCCAGTATCGGACCCTAGAGCAATAGGGCAAAAACCAGCTTTAACAGCTGCTGCAGAACCACCAGAAGAACCTCCAGGAGTATAATCAAGGTGAATGGGATTTTTTGTGGGATAATATGCCGAAAATTCTGTAGAAGAACCCATTGCAAATTCGTCCATATTGGTTTTTCCAATAATGATTGCCCCTTTTTGTTTGATTCGTTCGATAACTGTAGCATCATATACAGATCGGTAATGTTGTAGTATTTTGGATGCTGCAGTCATTTCAATGTTGTCCACATTGATATTGTCCTTTACACCAACAGGAATACCAAAAAGCGGGTACTTTTGTAAAAGCTCTTTTGACAAAAAGAGTGGAAGCTGTAAAGAAGAATCTATAGCTTCATTTTCGCAAATAGTTAAAAAAGATTGAATAGTTGAGTCTTGATTTTTAATCTTTTGAATATGTTCCTGAATCAGTTGGAATGGGGTAATGTCACCTGATAAGTAGAATTGGTGAATCTTGTTGATTAAATTAGGACTCTTCATTCTTTTTTCCTTGGAATCTCATCACAGGGCAAACAACAGAATTTTCGTGTTTAGAAGGAACATTGTTAAGAATTCCTTCAACATTAGAAAAGACAAAAGGATTATCCTCTGACAAAACGGTAGATCTTCTAGAAAAAGAATCCTTCTTAGTTGTATGAGTTGATATTTGATCAAATAGTCGTGCAATGCTATTGAGCTGTACGATCAAATATTCTTTTTCTTCTTGGGTAAGGGAAATGTTGGCCATTTTACATAATAGGTCTAAAGCATTGTAGTCGATTTTGCGTTTGCTATTATTCACAGAGCATCACCGCATCGCGTGCAATCATTATTTCTTCATTTGTAAAAATGATATAAACTCGTACAGAGGATGAATCAGTGGATATTTCTCGTGTAACTCGTGCATGGGGAAAATTGCGATCATCGTCCAATTCAATGCCTAACATTTCCATATTTTTCATGCTAATTTCACGAACTTCTTCTGTGTTTTCTCCAACTCCCCCGCAAAAGACAACTGCATCTAAGCCATTCATTTCTGCTGCATAAGCACCAATATATTTTTTCACTTGGTAGGACAGAATATCCACAGATAAGAGGCATCTTTGATTATTTTCTTTTGCCTTTGCTGTAACATCACGTAAATCTGAAGATAATCCGGTTACACCTAAAAAGCCAGACTGCTTGTTCATCAGATCATCAACTTGTTCAATGGTTAGCGAGTAGTTCTTTTGGAGATATAGGGGTATGAAAGGATCAATATCACCACAGCGAGTTCCCATTTCCACTCCTGCCAATGGTGTAAATCCCATAGTTGTATCGAATGATTTCCCATTTTTTACAGCGCATATAGAGCTGCCATTTCCCAAATGACAAGTCACCAACTTTAATTCATCTAAAGGTCGATTCATAAGTTTTGCACATTCGTTCGCAACATATCGATGAGATGTCCCATGAAAACCATATCGACGGATTTTTTCTTTTTCATATAAATCATATGGAAGCGGATAAATAAAGTTTTGGGGAGGTATGGTCTGGTGAAAGGCTGTATCAAAAACAGCTACTTGTGGAGTTGTTGGCATTTTTTGGATACATGCTTGAATTCCTTGAAGATTAGGAGGATTATGCAAAGGTGCAAGAGGAATACAATTCTGAATTTCATCAATTACAGATTGATCAATGATGACTGAAGCTTCGAATTTTTCTCCGCCGTGGACAACTCTGTGACCTACGGCATCAATTTCTTCTACGCCCTTAATCACACCATATTCTAGATCGGATAAGTATCGAAACATCAAATCTAGTCCATCTGTGTGAGTTGGAATTACGGGTGAAATCTTTACAACTTTTCCATAGGCATTTTCATACTTAAATCCACCTTCGTCCATGCCAATTCGTTCAACAATTCCGTTTGCCAACTCTTCTTCAGTTCCCATCTCATATAGTTTATATTTGATTGAAGAACTTCCACAGTTTAAAACCAGTACCTTCATGAATACCTCCGATAAAAAAATGTACCTTAACAGTTTACATATAAAAATACAAAATTTTGTTTTTTTCGTAACGCTTTCGTTACAGTTTTGTCAGGATATTTCTATGAAAGCATTTCTCAGGTATAATTGTAGAAACCATTTTCATACAAAGGAGAAAAAAGAAACATGACTACTATTTTACAAAAAGCACCTATTGGAACCATAGCACCTGATTTTCAGTTACCCAATCAATATGATGAACTTATATCGTTGAAACAGTTTCGTGGAAAATGGCTTGTATTGTTTTTTTACCCGCGAGACAATACGCCTTCCTGTGTCCGATTTATTAAACATTTTTCAGATCGTATTGAAGATTTTGAAAAATGTAATGCTGGAGTAATTGGCATCAGTAGAAATACAGTGAAAAGCCACATTAATTTTGCTCAGAAACATTCCCTTCAAGTCACGTTATTGAGCGATGTTCATCGAGATGCAATCAAAAAATACAATGCATGGGGAGTTAAACGACCCGAAGACGCAAAACTAGTAGGAGTAAAACGGACAAGCTATATTATTGATCCCAATGGTATTATCCGTTATCGATTCACAGCTGTTCGAATTGCAACTCATGCAAAAGAAGTTCTAGATATTCTTCAGCAGTTCCAACAAGAAGATTCTTCGATACAATAAGGATGCGAACAAATCAAGATTTGTTCCCAGATTTTTTTTATGAAACATATGATGGAGCAATTTTTACCAACAACTCTTTTAAAAATAAGTATTTACTCATTTTTTTTCTTGTTCATATCGCATCAAAAAAAGACCAACATCGATTACTTCTGTTTACAGATCTGATCGATGACCTTTACCGATTGAAACCCTCTTCGAAAAAATTGCTGCAATGCATTGCAATAAGCTCTGATACAATTTCAGCAATGAAAAAAAATCAAGGAATTCTTTTCAACGTTTTCCCCATATTATCCTGTTCCGATCAGAAGTTATTTAAAGAAGTCAATTCTCTTTCAACTTTTTCTTTTTTTTCTATAAAAGCCTCCGAGCCAAAACGAAATACATTTCTTCTGCGACCAGATCGATCCATTGTATGGATTTGGGAGAATGATAAACTCCCTCCCATTGATCACCTGATCGACCTTATGTCGTCCAACAACATTTTCTAGTTTTTTACATCAAAAATATTTTTCCCCTTTTGTCATATCTTTGAAAAAATTGGGTAAATGTTTAAATGAGGAGAGAATTATGTTTCGAAAAAAGCGAATAACAAACACAATAGATGGAACAGGCATGTATATAGAGAATATTAACAACGATTACGCTGAAATTTTAATTCGATATAAAGAAGCAGTTGATGCAAACAAATCTCTAATGCGAGAGATTCAACATATTCGATTTAGTGCTGATCGAGATAGAGAAAACGCCCGATGTTCTTTAATTGCAAGCATTTCAACTCACCTTTTGAATGTTTTTGACAATCTTTCTCGTATCCATAAGGCATCAGAAACCGGTAGTTACATTGAATCCATTCATAAAGGTATTGAAATGATTATGAAAGAAGTAAACAAATCGATTCAAGAAATGAATTTAGTTGCTATTCCTTGTATTGGTAAACCGTATGATCCAAACAAACAAGAAATAGGTGGCATGTTATCACTAGATTCTTTTGACGACGACGTTGTAGTTGAAGAACTGCGAACAGGTTACGAATTCAATGGAAGAGTGATTCGACCTTCTTTGGTTATTGTTAACAAAAAGCTGAAATCTCATCCATCGCAAAAAGAAGATTCGGATGGGAATAATAAAGATATAGAAAATGAGACACAACAGGAGGAACCTAGATGTCAAAAATAATTGGTATTGATCTTGGAACATCAAATTCGGCTGCAGCCGTAATGATTGGCGGTAAGCCTACAATTATTCCTGCTGCAGAAGGTACAAGCGTTGGAGGGAAAACAACTCCCTCTTATGTAGCTTTTACTAAAGATGGACAAATGCTTGTCGGAGAACCAGCTCGACGACAAGCTGCTTTAAATTCAGAAGGAACCATCAGCGGTATTAAACGTTTAATGGGTACAAAAGAAAAGGTCAAAATTTATGGTAAAGAATATACACCCCAACAGATTTCGGCCTTTATCCTGCAAAAGATCAAAAAAGATGCAGAAGCCTATTTAGGTGAAGCAATCACAAAAGCGGTAATTACTGTACCTGCTTACTTCAATGACGACCAGAGACAAGCAACTAAAGATGCTGGCTCTATTGCTGGCTTAGAAGTCACAAGACTTGTCAACGAACCCACGGCAGCGGCATTTGCTTATGGGCTAGAAAAATCCGACACCAATATGAAAATCATGGTTGTTGATTTAGGTGGTGGTACCCTTGATGTCACTATAATGGATTTCGGTGGTGGTGTGTTTGAAGTTGCATCGACATCCGGTGATACACAACTTGGTGGTACGGATATGGACAAGGCTCTATATGATTTTGTTTGCGATCAGTTTCAAAAAGATACCGGTATAGACCTTCGCAAGGACAAAACAAATCACTATCGCCTTTATGAAGCTGTCGAAAAAGCCAAAATTGAGCTTTCTACTACACTCGAAACTGAAATCAACCTACCCTTCATTACCGTAGATGCAAATAACACACCACAACATTTAAACCTACGAATAACTCGATCCAAATTGGAGCAATTAGTAAAACCAATTGTAGATAAGATTAAAGGACCTATGGAACAATCTTTAAAAGATGCCGATTTGACACCACAAAAAGTTGATAAAATTATTTTGGTCGGCGGACCCACTAGAATGCCGGTTGTACAAAAAATAATCGAAGATTTTATGGGCAAGAAGATTGAACGTGGTATTGATCCCATGGAGTGCGTATCTATGGGTGCTGCAATCCAAGGTGGTATTATTACTGGTGATGTAAAGAACGTTGTACTTGTTGATGTTACCCCATTATCACTAGGTATTGAAACATTGGGTGGAATTTGCACAAAAATGATTGACCGTAACTCCTCTGTGCCAGTATCGAAATCCCAAATATTTTCTACTGCTGCAGATAATCAAAGTAGTGTCGAAGTTCACGTTTTACAGGGAGAACGCCCCATGGCAAGCGACAACGTTTCTCTTGGTCGGTTCATTCTGGATGGTATTCCCCCAGCACCTAGAGGATTACCACAAATTGAAGTCACTTTTTCCATTGATGCAAACGGAATTCTAACCGTTAAAGCCAAAGACAAAGCTACCAACAAAGAGCAGCATATTACTATTACCAATGCAAATAAACTGACGGATGAAGAAATCGAAAAGATGAAAAAAGAAGCAGATCAATTTGCTGATCAAGACAAAAAAAGAGCTGAAACCATAGAAACTCGTAACAAAGCTGACTCTTTAGTATATTCTGCTCGAAAGAGCATGAAAGAACTTGAAGAAAAAGCTGATCCAACTGATTTAAAAGCAGCAAATGACAAAATTGATGAGCTTGAAAAAGCATTGAAAGACGATAAAGATATCGAAGAAATCAAAAAAATCATGGATGAAGTATCTTCCCTAATTGGTAAAGTTGGAGAAAAAATTTACCAGCAAGAAGCAGCAAATGCTGAAGCGCCAACGTCTTCTGAAGAGACCACTAACAGTGATCAAAATCGTGACTCTGGTGAAGAACCAGCTGAAACATCTGAAGGACAAGCAAAAGAAATCTAATATAGAATTGTAGGTAAGATACATTGGCAAATAGAGATTTTTATGAAATTCTAGGGGTGGACAAAAAAGCCACCCCTGATGAAATTAAAAGTGCTTATCGAAGATTGGTCATGAAATATCATCCTGACGTTAACAAAGACGATGATGCTACACAAAAAATGACAGAAATCAATGAGGCATATGATGCTCTCAGTGATCCAAAAAAAAAACAGAAATACGATATGTACGGAGCAGCCGGATTGGGGGATTCTCCAGGTTCAGCCGGTTATGGAGAAGGCTTTTCTTCAAACATGAATGATTTTTTCCGAGGCTCAGGTTTTCGAGGTTCTGGAGATATTTTTGATGACATTTTTAGTGCTTTTACCGGAGGTGGTAGTCGTCAACAGTATCGAACCAAACCCATGGGTCGACCCGGAGGAAACATTAGCTTTCAAACCGATTTAACCTACAAAGAAGCTCTTGAGGGGAAAAAAGTTAAAATATCCCTAGACCACTTTGTTGTATGTTCGGAATGTGGAGGTTCTGGTGCAAAGAAAGGAACTACTCCAGCTACTTGTTCCACTTGCAATGGAAACGGCTATATTCAACAGCAGCAACAAAGCTTTTTTGGAGTTGTTAACACTATTGGCGAATGTCCTACTTGTAACGGTACTGGAAAAGTCATACGGGAAAAGTGTCCCATTTGTAATGGTTTTGGACGCGTACGAAAAAAATCGACTATTGAAATTGATGTTCCAACAAATATCCCCGAAGGTACTCGAATACGGTATTCAGGATATGGAAACGCGGGAATTAATGGTGGAGAAGTGGGAGATCTTATTGTAACCATCCGATATAAGAAAGATCCCATATTCCAAAAAGATGGATCTAGGCTTATATATAACTGTCATGTGCCCGTTACAAAGGCAATATTAGGAACCACAGTAAACATCCCCACCATTGAAGGATCTGAGAAATTGAAAATTCTTCCGGGAACACAATCTGGAGAAGAAGTAACTTTAAAGGGAAAGGGACTCCCAATCAAGAGAAATCGTAGAGATGACCTGCTAATAAGAATTCTCGTAGATATTCCAAACGCAAAAGTATTTAATAAATATCAAAAAAAAGCATTGGAAGATATCGATTTAACTTTATCCAACCAAAAATAAAATACACTTACACAAAAAGCCTTGTTAAACTACAAGGCTTTTTGTGTTTTCCTTTTCTTTCTACCTATTATGAGTACAATTTGTATATGGATCTATATTTTAGCTATGGCATCGAAATGAATGCACATTTTATGCATAGTATATGCCCTCAAGCATTGTTCTTTGGGATTGGAGTGTGTTATCACTATTGCTTTCAAACGAACAGTATCGGACTGGCAGATATTCAACCTTCCCATTACTCAAAATTGTATGGTGTAGTTTGGAAGATTTATGATCGTGACATAGCTTCATTAACAGAGTGGGCTCAAGATTATTTTCCAAACTGTATTAAGCATGATGCACAATCTATTGAACTAATACCTTCTGCTCAAAATGAGCATTTACAGTTTCCAAATGTTTTGAATCCCATAGAATTGAAGGCATTCTTCTTCCACTCACGTAATGGTAATGCTAAACCTCCCTTAAAAGATTACATGAAAGCAATTTTAAAAGAATTACAAAATCTGGAAATACCACAAGATTATATTTCGGAGTTACGTCTTTGGATATCTTCATAATAAAGGAGTATGTATGAAACCACATGTACGAAAATGGGTGAATTTTGTCGCATTTTTATTGACGATTGCATTTAATTGGCTTTCTTCTAGTGGCTTTATCAATGGCATTGACATGACAGAAGCTGCTGCTCGTTATGAGGTATGGATTACCCCTTCTGGTTTTACTTTTGGCATATGGGGAATCATATATCTTTTCCTGTTCATGTTTGTTATATTTCAGTTACATACACCTGTAAGTAAGTCTAATCATATTCAACTCATTGGTAACTATTTCGTGTACACTTGTATTTTTAATGTTCTTTGGCTCATCACCTACCAATATGACTTAATTTGGGTATCAGTCATCGTGATGGTTGCATTACTATTGTCCTTACTCCATCTTTATAACAACATCCGAAAGGATCGTAAGTTTACATATAAAGAAAAGTGGTTCATCAAAGTACCATTCAGCCTATATACTGCCTGGATCACATTGGCTACCATCCTAAATGTCTCTTCATTTTTATCCAAAATGCAAACTCTATACAATTGGAGCTTTTTGGGAGTATTGTCTCCTGCAATATGGACCATTATCTTACTCATGATTGCATTGATTCTTGGATTAAAATATTTATGGAAACGATTGGATCCCGTAGCAGTCTTGGTTTTTGTCTGGGCTTTAATTGGCATTGCACATCGACATTATACGTGGCCAAATGCATGGTTTACAGAAGGGCAAATCCAAGTACTAGGAACAAGCCATCTGCTTTTGGTTACTTTTTCATTAGCTGGTGTTGCCATTTTATTAGCTACTCTTACAAAATATTATTACCAGGTAAAAGAGAAAAAAAGGGAACTTTACTAGTCTCTCTTGCTTACGTAATAAAAAAGGCCGGGTTTGGTACCCGGCCTTTTTTATTACATGAAAACATTGATTAAATACAACCTTCAGCCATTATGCGATATGCTTCGTATCTTTCCTTTGCGTCTTCCTCAGCTTTTTTGAATAGCTCAGGAGCTATTTCAGGAAATGATTTTTCAAGAGATGTGTACCGAACTTCACTTCTGATAAATTCTTTGAAATCAGCAGTTGGTTCTTTTGAATCAAGAACAAAAGGATTCTTTCCTTGTTCTTTTAAAGTAGGATTATATCGGTATAAATGCCAATAACCTGCCTCTACTGCTCGCTTCTCTTGTTCTTGCGTTTTTCCCATACCTAGTTTTAATCCGTGATTGATGCAAGGAGAATAAGCGATAATCAAAGAAGGTCCAGGATATGCTTCTGCTTCAGTCAAAGCTTTGATTAATTGGTTTTTATTTGCCCCCATAGCAACCTGTGCAACATACACATAACCATATACCATCAACATACGCCCTAGATCTTTCTTTTTGGTTCGCTTGCCTGATGCAGCAAATTTGGCAACAGCTGCTTCGGGTGTTGATTTTGAAGATTGACCACCAGTATTGGAATAAACTTCTGTATCAAATACTAAGATATTAATGTTTCTGCCCGATGCAAGAACATGGTCAAGTCCACCATATCCTATATCGTACGCCCAGCCATCGCCACCCCAGGACCACACAGATCGTTTTACGAGAAAATCTTTACGATTCTGGATTTCGGTCATGATTTCTTCTAGACGACCGGAGTAGTTTTGTTTAAACAATGACATAACATCCATTGTGGCTTTTTTCGAAGCTTGTGCGTCATCTTTCGATTGAATCCAAACTTGAAAAATATTCTTTTCGCGTTCTCCAATACCAAGTTGAATTGCTTCTTCCATAATGGTCTGTAAAAAATTGCGTATTTGATCAACAGCTAGAAGCATTCCAAATCCATATTCTGCATTGTCTTCAAAAAGTGAATTTGCCCAAGCAGGGCCTTTTCCAAGTGCATTTTTACAAAACGGGATGGATGGTGCACTTGCTCCCCATATTGAAGAACAACCTGTTGCATTCGCAATCAACATGCGATCTCCAAAAAGCTGTGTTGCCAATTTTGCATAAGGTGTTTCACCACATCCTGCACAGGCTCCAGAAAACTCAAACAATGGTTTAATAAACTGTGATCCTTTGATCGTGTTAATATTGTCAATAGCTTCTGTTTTTTCTGATACGGTAGAAACTGCCCAGTCAAAATTCTTTTGTTGATCAATTTGTGTATCAAGAGGTTTCATGACCAATGCTTTTATTCTAGAGGGGCAAACATCAGCACAGTTTCCGCATCCAGTACAATCCAGGGGATCAATTTGTATAACAAAATGGAAAGCATCAAGTCCTTTCCCCTTTGCTGGAACAGTTCGGAAACCTTCAGGAGTTGTATTTTTCTCATGTTCGTTAAGCAAAAACGGACGAATAGCTGCATGAGGACACACAAAAGAACACTGATTGCATTGAATACAGTTTTCTAGTTCCCAAAATGGTACATTGATAGCGATTCCACGCTTTTCATATGCACTAGTTCCGCAAGGAAATTCTCCATTTTCTCTACCGACAAATGCACTTACGGGAAGGTTGTCACCTTTTTGTTGATTCATAGGTTGTAAAATTTCATGAATAAATGCAGGCACCTTTTCTGAAACTGTCGATTCATCTTTGGGAAGATTCTTCCAAGAATCGGGAACAGATATCTTTTGTAAATTTTCAATTCCTGCGTCAACCGCTACATTATTCATACGAACAATCGCTTCACCTTTGGATCCGTAAGATTCTTGAATTGCATCTTTTAATAGCTTGATCGCTTGGTCTAAAGGAAGAACATTGGATAATTTAAAAAAGGCGGCTTGCATTATCATGTTGATTCGGTTTCCTAAGCCAATATCTTCTGCAATTTTGGTTGCATCTATTGTGTAAAAATCAATATTTTGATTTGCTAAATAAGACTTCACAGAAGTAGGTAAATGCTCTTCTAATTCCTTTTGACTCCACATACAATTTAGGACAAATGTCCCATTAGGTTTTAGTCCTTCCAATACGTCATACTGAGAGATGTAAGATTGATTATGGCAGGCGATGTAATCAGCTTCATCGATTAAATATGTAGATTTGATGGGCTTTTTGCCAAAACGAAGATGCGAAATTGTTACGCCACCAGATTTTTTTGAATCATAAGCAAAGTAACCTTGTGCATATAGATCAGTGTTGTCTCCAATAATCTTAATGGCGTTTTTGTTAGCTCCTACAGTACCATCTGAACCCAAACCCCAGAACTTACAGCGTATGTTTTCTTTTGGAGCAGACACTATACGATCCTTAATCGGTAGAGATGTATATGTAACATCATCTTCAATTCCGATAGTGAAGCGATCTTTTGGTGTATCTAACAAAAGATTATCAAATACGGCTTTAATTTGCGAGGGAGTAGTATCCTTTGATCCAAGTCCATAACGTCCTCCGACAATTAAAGGAGAGTCGGTTTTCTGGTAGAAAACATTTCGAGTATCTAAATATAATGGTTCTCCAATAGAACCAGGTTCTTTTGTTCTATCTAATACAGCAATTTTTTTCACAGTTTTGGGAAGCACTTTTAAGAAGTGATCGACACTAAATGGTCTATATAATCGAACTTTCAGAATACCAACTTTTTCGCCATTTTGAAGTAAATAATCTGTGGTTTCTTCCATTGTTTCTGTAACGGATCCCATGGCAATAATGATCCGATCTGCATCAGGTGCTCCATAGTAGTCAAACAAATGATAGTTTCTTCTAGTGATTGCAGATATTTTCTCCATACTTTTTTCAACAACAGAAGGTAATTGGTCATAAAAACGATTCACTGATTCTTTAGCTTGGAAAAAAATATCAGGGTTTTGTGCTGTACCCATAATTTTAGGATGATCTGGGTTCAGAGCATGGTCGCGAAATTCTTTAACAGCATTAAAATCTAGCATGGATCGTAATTCTTCATCAGAATAGATTTCAATTTTTTGAATTTCATGCGAAGATCGAAAACCATCAAAAAAGTGAACAAAAGGAATTCGTCCTTCAATTGCAGATAGATGAGCGACAGCAGCTAAATCCATTACTTCTTGAATTCCACCTGAAGCTAATAGGGCAAACCCGGTTTGTCGAGTCGCCATTACATCAGAATGGTCTCCAAAAATAGATAATGCATGAGCAGCTACAGCTCGTGCAGATACATGAAAAACACCTGGCAGTAACTCACCAGCAATTTTGTACATATTCGGAATCATTAGTAAAAGACCTTTAGAAGCAGTAAATGTAGAAGTCAAA
>CAZOYI010000197.1:0-5178 GCA_964583965.1 uncultured Caldisericota bacterium | reverse complement strand
CTTTCCAAATCCGCTTCCCACTTTCGAATCGTCTCTTGTTTTGTCTGTATCAGACAAGTTTTTCAAACGGGTTTTTTTCCAATCACCCATTGGTACCATTACTTCCTCTTGATACATATGAAAGGATCGACTTTTATTGAATTGTAGTAAGCGTTCCCATGAATCTCTGAAACGATTTGGCCATTTTCCAGGATAACGGTTCTTTTTGTACCAAATAAACTCTTCTGTCCATAGCCATCCTTGTTTTTTCATTTCTAGAATCAGCTCAAGCACATAGGTACTTCTTTCACCATTTACTACTTTTTCTTTGATATTCAAAACAAATGTACCAGTAGGTTTTAATACACGAAAAAGTTGGTTGGAAATAGGTAAAAACCAATTCACATATTCTTGAGGAGGAATTCCACCGTATGTTTTTTTACGTTGATCAGCATATGGAGGAGAAGTAACAATCAAATCTACCGAATCAGATGGGATTTTCTTTAACTCCTCTTTGCTATCACCTAAAAAAACTTGGTTTTTAATATACATAAAAGCTCCCAAAAATGGTTTCTCCTGACAATCGATATGATTAGCACAAAAACAGGATTTACAAATAGTATAGAAAAATTCCTTTTCATGAAAAGAATATTTTTTTCGATTGAATTATGTGGGCAAACCAGAATACACTCAAAGAATTAAAAAGATTGAATGTATCTAATTGTTAGAAAAAATGCTTCCTTAGTTCTCGAAAAGAGACTTTCTGATCCAAGTTGATAAATAGCCTTTTCATTCTTTAGGATCGTTGTAGAAACGAATTTGGAAAGATGATCTGCAAAGGGAAGAAATACTATTGTCTAAAGGATGGATATGAATGGTTGCCACAGTAGATCCAGTTTTTAAATCTTTAGTGTCCAAGTAGAAGAGGATTTCTTCATCCGAATTTCCTTCTACAGTGTAATCCTCTAAAAAACTGAGGAATTGTGAATCTGATGACAATGTGAAATGGGCATCTCCCGAGCCTAAATTGTACATTTGTATAGATTCTTCTAGTTTGTTTTCATCTTTGATTCCATGTAGATACTGAAAGGTTGTAAAAGATAAATAACCCTTTGAATCCTTAAAAGGATCTGAATCATATTCTAGCCACACATTGCCTATACATTTTTCTTCTGTTTCTACCCAAACTAGTACTTTAAGTAGTGGTATATCGGGTTGATCCTGAATTATAAAAGTCATGGATTGCTCACCAGAACCTTCTATTTCGAAAGATGCTCCATCCAACACGTAATTTCTAAATAAAGCACTGTTTTTGATTACTTGATGTGAAACCAATGCAAAATGGATGGTAGAATTAGAATGCTCCTTCAAATTATATCTAGCACTAACCACAAACTCTGTGTCAGTATGTTCTTCTTTTGCAGATAACTCGATGTCACCAGTATAAGACCACTTCTCTATTGTTTGTATGATACTATCTCGGTTTTGATTCGTAAAACCAATCCATTCTTGATTACTCTCCATAACAACTACTGGGATAGCACAGATTTTATATTTTTTCCTTCGTGTTTGCATGAAGGGTGCATGGTTGTCATTATCCCAACACAGAAACTGAAATGGAGTGGTTTGGGAGTCATAAAAATCAGTTAAAACCTCACCAAAACCTAAACAAGGTTCGCACCAATAAGCAGTGAAAATTTCTAAAAAGGGAACCTTTGATTGCTCGATCCAAAGATCCTTTTCTTCAGCTTTTGTGAAGGGTGAAATCGTAAAAATGGTTATAAATAAAAAACCAATACAAAAAATGGAAATCCGCTTTCTCATGCTAATCCTCCATTTCGCTAGCTTAACACAGCTTCAGCTTAATCTTGTTTAGACTTCATGCATTAATAAAATAACCATATCTTTTTTTCATGAATATTGCAATATCGGATAGAAGTAAATAAACAAAACCATAGAAACACATCCATAACAATCATTTCACAGATATTAAAGGGTAAAATGAATATCAACGTTCATGATGTTAGTGTTTTTGACAATAAGCACTCCCATTTTAGTTGCATGCTTCATTGGACAAACTGAAACAGATTGAGTATCATTGAACTGAATAATGAAAGAAGTCTGACAACCAACATGTTTACTTGTTTTGATAAAAAAGTATTCTTGAGTACGATTATTGCATTTTTGTAGGTGAAAGTGAATGAGCAATCTTCATCGGATACAGCGGATTGATAAAGAAATTCGAGCACAACGGTATCCAAATTGCTCAAGGATCAATACTGGAGAATCCCCCCTATGCATGTGTCCAAGTTTCTCAAGACATCGTACAATTCCAGTTTTATGATTCCGAAAAGTTCATTCAATATTTGCTTACTCTTCCATCTTTTCAAGTTCAGTCTCCGAAATGGTTAAAAGAGAAAGTGCGCGAAAGATTTCATACTTATTGGAAGCTCCATGAATAATGCTAGGGTATGCAATGTGGAAAAGTATAAAACGATTCTAAGATATCCAATGCCCAAGGTAACGTAAAATGATAGAAACAACAGAAAGAAGGGCTATTTACAAAATACATGGCAAAACCATCACCAAAAAAGAAGAATTTAAAAGCCTTTATCAAAGAATCCAAGAATTCTTTAACACCCCCTTCCATGCTATAAGCAAAAAGAGGGAAGAAGAGATGCAGGGGTAAGACAACTTATTCTTCCTTTCTCCCAATCTCACCTTCCACCACCAAGCCTTCAAGCATAAAATAGGAGAGTTGTTTTGAAATGGTGTGGGAATGATATTCAGAATCTCATTTTCATCACAGTTTGTGGTGGGACTGATGAATGCAAAGCCAGTAAGTATGGATATTAAGAACTGTTTCATGGTGAAATCAAAGACCAGTTCAACGAGGATAGTGAAGGCTATAAAAGAAAGAGTGGAGTAAACCCCTTATGGTTTCATGAAAGTTATTCTTTTGGAAGCAAACTACTGTTTTTTAGTCTATACAATCCTTTTTTCTGTCATACAAGACAGGAAGAGGCTTTAAGGGTCTTGTTCAACAGTAGTTCTAGTAAACTCATGCTAAACTTTTATTATTTTTTGAAACAAACAATGCATAATGAGATGAACATAATCGCTGTTAAAACTAAGCAGACATATCTCCACCACATTTCAGGCAGTACATTGAGAGTATGAAGGAGTTTCCCTAAACCAACAAGCGAAATGCTAATACAAGCGATTTTGAAATTTGATACCCGTGCATAGTGCAAAAAAACCATTCCAAAACCAATGAAGAAGAACGATAAAAATAAGCTCCAAAAATCAATATTGTTCATGATAACTTTCCTTTCTTATTGTTATTCGCAGTTTTTACTACAGATCAAAACCAAGAGTGGATCATTCATTTTAACCGATAAACTCACAAAATACAGCCAGTATGTACTTTTTTTGCTAAACAATACTCATCATATTATATCCATATTCTAATCTACAGATGATGAAACGCAAGGAATTTGAATAGATTTTAACAACAATAATTCCTGCTTCATACATGTAAAAATATATTTCCACCCAGTAACACCTCGGACATTATATGGCATAGCTGCAGAATATACTGGTAAAAAACCATATGGAGGTAGAAAGATGAATCCAAAAATTGTTACAAAAGATCCAGTTCATGTTGTTGGTGGACTTTTTTACTTCACTGGCTTAAGAAGAAATGAATAGTCAGTTTTGATGTACTTCAATATGTGTTCTGTGATTAATTGATGTCCCTTAGGATTGGGATGAATTCCATCCATACACATATAATCTTCGAAATTGTCTTGATCCAAAAATGCTTTCCGAATATCAATCCATCGAACACCCTCTTCATGCGCTATAGTTACAATAGCATCATTATACATAGATTGCCATCGAGATATCTGTTCTACGTCTCCAAGCCAAGATAAAATACTATTCATTTTTCTGGTATCATTGTCGCCTACCCATTTTAGATATCTTGCAGATACCAATGGTGGAAGAGTAAGTAAGACAGGGAATGTGTCCCATGATTTCAATTGACTCACTGCATACCGTAAATGTTCTTGGAAGGTTCTTAGATCGGTGTTTGGCAGGTGTTTATCGAATGGTTTTTCGGCTACTTCGTCCCAATTGAAATCACAATCATTCCCTCCAAACTCTAAGGCCACAATATTGGGTTTCTTTTTTTTGATATCCCGGGAGATATTTCTTAATCCTCGGATCAAAGTATTGCCAAAAGAGGATGCGTTATAGAAAGCACAATTGAAGATTTGTGAAAGAGAAGATGCAAAACTTTGTTTTGTAACAAGATACTTTTTCTTTTCTTCATCATAAATGACACCACGAGAAATCGAATCGCCATAAAGTATTATGCTGTATGAGTCACAACTAGGTTTCATCATACCCCCCAAAACTCAATAATATGGGATCATTATAGTCGATAAACTACAAAAGTATAAAACTAGATTTCATGAACAAACTTCGCAAACACAAGAAGTACGTAACAGAAACCTTCCGAATTGGACCTTTTTCTTTTACAATAAAAACTTAAAACTGTTTCATGAAGGAGAGCGTAATGAACATCGGGCATTTGGAAATCTGTTTAAACGTAAAGGATTTACGCAGATCATTGGATTTTTACCATAAGATTGGATACGAAGATGTAAGCGTTTTTCTGAAAGATAAATGGGCAATCCTTCGATACAGAGAGAACATATTAGGACTGTACGAAGGGCACATTCAAGAAAACTGCTTAAACTTCCGTGGTGGCAATATTACAAAACTCATTGAAGAATTTGATAATTTAGGAATACCATTTGAGAGTGTACCAGTATTCAATGATGACGGTTCAGGAAGTGCATTTCTGCGAGATCCCGATGGGAATCTACTATTTTTCGATACGGCTCCAGAAGAACTTGAAGAATTGGATGAAAACTAAAGAACAGGCATTTACTCCAATGCTAACATATCCGATGCAAACTGAATGATATCGTCAAGTTTTCTTTCTTCAATCAGGTTTTTAACTAAACCAATGTTCAACTTTTCATAGGTGTGAATCAGGATATTGCGAAATCCAACCATATTGCATAAATGATTACAAGTCGCTTCATCAATAAAAGAAGCTTCCTTTAACAATTGAAAACTATCTTTACTAGAAGAAGGAAGTCCGATTTTTTTTTCTTTAATGATGAT
>CAZOYI010000196.1:0-1702 GCA_964583965.1 uncultured Caldisericota bacterium | reverse complement strand
TTCCCCATTGTTCAATACCTCTAGCAACAAAAAGTGTGTCCACTATTCCTTGGTGAGATTGCCATACCAATTGATCTACTTGATTTGAAGTACGTCCAGTACCAAGAAGTTTTTGATATTTTTCTTCAGCTTCGGTGCGTTCTTGTTTAAACAAAGGGCGAACGAGTGGAAAACCTTTTTGAAGAAGCTCTTTTGCTTCTATTTCATCGGGACTCCCATTAATGCTATTTTCAAAAACATGAGGATATGAATTAATTTCACGATACAGTGCGACATTGGATTCAGTGGATGCAAGAATCAATGGTTCTCTTGAATCACGGAGAGATTTATGCAATGCCTGGTCAATTTTCCGAAAATACTGTTTCAGAATATCTTTTTCTTGAACTTCTCCACTTCCATGGATGACTGAAGTTTGATCTCCTTTTCCACCAGAACCCATGAAGTGATAATGGAGGTGGGATTCATTGTCAGAAGAACCAAAAGCACTCTTGAAGTCTTTGGGCATATCGGGAACTTCTATTTCTTCAATCTGATCACGATTACATTGGTAGAAGCGTACTAGAGAGGGGCTAAAGGCAAGGATATAGAATTGTTCGTTTCGATTCAGAAGTGGTAGAAGAGGATTGAGATGGAAACGCTGAGTCACTACTACAGTCTCTTTGAATGCGTGAGGGACTCGGAAATACTCCATACCGGAAGGACCAATAAAGACGGCTAAACCTTTGTATTGATGATTCCAGAAAAAATGATTTGCAAGTAATTGGTACGCTGGATCGAGAATGGATTTGATGTCTGGTAAGCGAACACCTTCTAATTCCAAATCTTCTTCCGCTCTTCGGATTAAATTCTTAAACCGAATGGGGTTTTGCTCTGTTTCAGGACCTGCTTGGTGAGTTGGCATGAAAATGGATACATGGTATCCGCCAGAAGACTGCAACAATGCGTGTAAATCTTCACTTGTAAATAGACGCATACGTTAACCTCCTGATATCGAGATAAGCAAAGGAAAAGTCCTTGCTTGTGTTTTTAAGTATAGGATAAAATCTGCAACACTCAAGAAAACCCACAACAACAAAGATGCTTCGAAACCATTTCAATTCACGTTTTTTGCATTTTATTTGTAAGATTGTCGATGTATCTTATAATAACAACGTTGAAATTTCTAGAAGCTGGATAAAAATGCTCTTCCATGGAAGTTTTCAATGTATTCAAATCGCAACTGGTTTGGAGAGGAGTTTTTATGTTACAGAGTTGGGATGAGATTAAAGACCGCTATAAAAATGGAAAATTGATCATAGGGAATACTCTTAGTTGTTATTTAAATGAGCCCATGGATTACGATCATCCAAAGGAGATTTTTCAGAATGCTTTAGATGATAAAGAAGCCCTCTATTTTTTACATAATAACCCTTTTTTCTACCTCTACACAAAAAAGTTTCTTAAAGAGCAAGTCAAAACTACAAAAAAGTTTCTTCGCATTTTCTTTCAAGATTTTTCTCTTGAGGAGATGTTCCACTCTTTATACGATGCAAAAGTAATGATACGACTTTTATACAAACATAATCAGAGCCTTCAAAAGATAGATGTTTCTGATCCGAAGGATTTTCTCACAATGCAATATGAAATATTAAAAGAAATGTATATCTTTGTATTACAAAGAATTCATGCCAGTTTCCATTCTATTGAAGCAAACTATCCGTAT
>CAZOYI010000195.1:0-2996 GCA_964583965.1 uncultured Caldisericota bacterium | reverse complement strand
TGAGTGCTTCCCTACGTCAGTATTAACTGCCAGGTTCAAAGGGTCAGGTTTAACCTTCTCAACCGAAACGGTTCCCCCGCAAACTCATACAAAAATTTTGAAATAAGTATAGTAAGAAACCTGAAAAAAGTAAACCAGATTTCTTTCATTCTTCGCACAGTAACTTTACAATAAAAAAGTAGTATACATTGTAAATCTCATGGAAAGGTTTGAAACAGATGAAAAAATTGATGAAACTTTTAATTGCATTACTTCTAATCGGTACTTTGAGTGGTTCATATTGTGGGCTACATAAGGTGTTTCTTTCCAATGAACATGTTGCTTCCGCTCAACAAGAAAAGCAGATAGAGTCTATCGTTTCCCCTTTTAAAAGTCACTTCCTATTCACTTTTAACAAAGGCATGTACGATGAAAACATGGATTTGCAAAAACGAGGGGTAGCGGCTGTAGAAAAAGTTCGTGATGCAGTATTACAAAATCAACTTTTTGAAATACATGCTCTGATTGAACCTGCTATATCTCAAGATGAATACGAAAAAGATCCTTACCCTTTGTATGTGAGTCAGAAGATTATTTTTTCCCATTTGCAAAGATATTCTCATCTCATATCAAAATCTGATACATGTTTTGTGTATTCTCATACACATGGTGTTCGAAATGGTTTTGTTCGTACTGAACCTTGGGGTGGATTGATGCTCGATTTTGATCGATCCGACAAGCCTCATCGAGGAGTTACAGTGTGGCCCGATTATGCTCACGAAGTATTGGATATCCCAGGAGAAACGGTTGTCATTCTTGTCATGTCATGTTACTCTGGAGGATTCATTGATTATCTTGAAACCATTCAAGAGCAGTGGAACGATCGGAGCGAAGAAGGGCGTAACTTTCTTGTCATCACTTCACAAAACAATGCTCTTCAATCTGGACCAGTGCGTATTCAAGGAGAAGTGATCAATCCTTTTACCTATTCGGTGCAGCACGCATTTTCAGGAGAAGCGGATGGTTTTGAGGGAGAAAAGGATGGGAATGTTACAATCCATGAATTTATTCAATACATTCTTGAAACAACGCAGCAATATGGACCAAAAGCATACCCACAAATGATTGGTTCCTTTCATCCAAACCACGTTCTTTTTACAATCCCTGAAAACCCATAAAAAAAAGGCTCTCTGCGATGAGAGAGCCTTATGAACAAGAAAACAAAACTATTTGTTTTTCATATCAACGAGGGAATCGTGAATTTTGAAGATAACAATTAAGATTTCACACCATACACGGACCATGATTGGACCTAAGATCATGGTCAGTAAACCACCAAAGAAAATAGCTACAGAACCATGTCGTCCAAGAGAGTTAATGATGATAACGATACCGTAAATAATAAAGGCCACAGAACCAATCCAGAACAAGATTTTAATAATGATAGGGGCTATCATTTTATCAAATGATAACCAATCTTTTGGAGAACTAACAGCTTTCAGATCATTTTGTAATTCATTCTTAAGATCATTCTTTAAATCGTCCATTAATCGCTCCTTTGTAAATGAATGTTTTCATATTATGTATTGTACGGATGTGAACGGATAATGCAATTTCTAGACAAAAAGTAGAATAGATTTCTTTACGTCGATTTTCCTTGTGAAGTAGAAATGGATGGTTATAATGAAGTGAAGCAAGAATGCGAAAAGTTATGATCTAGAAATCTTTAACGCGAGGGTGTTTTTGTATGACGTTAGAGGGATTCGTGCGACATGGTTGAAGTTGCGATCTTTTTGTTGCTTGTATTCATGATTATTGGCATGGTTTTTGTGTTAGAAATGAAAAACCTGCTTTCAGCCGTAGTGATGATGGGAGCAATAGACTTTGGCTTAAGCGTTATCTTCCTACTTCTTTCTGCACCCGATTTAGCCATTGTTCAGATTGCTGTTGCTGTCATCTCCCTGGTCATCATGATTCGAGCTACTATTCACCGCGAGATTGTTGAAACATCTTCTGAAGAATCTACATTTTCTTCTCGTGTAGTAATGCTCTGTTTCCTTTTTCTCTTTTTCATTTTGATTTACCCAGCCTTTTCTCTTTTGCCAATATTTGGAGAACCGATTTTTGCTGAATCAGCTTCTTCTTCCATGAAATATTTGCTAGAAGGAATGACACAAACAGGGTCGCCAAATATTGTGACTGCTATTGTACTGGATTTTCGAGCCTATGATACGTTGGGTGAAGCAATCGTATTGTTTACCTCTGTGCTTGGTGCAATCTCTGTCTTGCGATATCGCAATCGAAAAAAATCAGGATCTTCTTCATGACGGGAATGACAGTAATCGTAAAAACAGTTGCAGAATGGATAAAAGGATTCATTATTTTTTATGGTGTGTATATCGTCTTGTTGGGACACCTATCTCCTGGGGGTGGATTTGCAGGCGGAGTTATCATTGCATGTTCCTTTATTATGATGGAGCTTGCCTTTGGAAAGGATCAAGCTGCTAAAGAATTGTCAAAGCATGGTAGTCATCTTCTCGATGAATACGGTGCTCTCGCCATTTTATTTTTAGGCCTTTTGGGATATTTTTTACCAAAACTCCCCTTTTTCTCCAATGTATTGATGCAGAAATTTTCTTTCATTCCCTTTCATATTCTTTCTGCTGGTTCTATCCCTCTCATCAACTTGGCAATTGGCTTAAAAGTAAGTACTGGTCTTTATTCTGTTTATGTTTACCTATCTCATTATGATCCAAGTAGGCAGGAGGAGGAAAAATGATCTATGCTTTGTGTATTGTCCTGTTTCTTCTAGGCTTATATGGAGTGTTGGTGAAAAAAAATCTGATCAAAATCATCATTAGTCTTGCTATGATGAACAATGCTATCAATTTATTTTTTATTCTACTCGCCTACAGAAAGAACGGAGTAGTTCCCATCCTTTCGTTTCTACAACCACATGCAAATTTATATGAAACCGCTGTTGATCCCCTTCCACAGGCGCTTGTATTAACTTCTGT
>CAZOYI010000194.1:0-2094 GCA_964583965.1 uncultured Caldisericota bacterium | reverse complement strand
AGTGTTAGATCCATGTTGTGGTAGCGGTGGAATGTTTGTGCAATCCGAGAAATTTGTGAAAGAACACCGCGGACGAATCAATGACATTTCCATATATGGACAAGAGAGCAATCAAACTACGTGGAGATTGGCAAAAATGAATCTGGCTATACGGGGTATTGATAGTTCTCAAGTAAAGTGGAACAACGAAGGTTCTTTTTTGAATGATGTTCATAAAGATTTAAAAGCAGATTATGTGATTGCCAACCCCCCCCTTAACGATAGTGATTGGGGTGGGGAACTGCTTCGAAAAGATGCGCGATGGAAATATGGTATTCCTCCTGTGAACAATGCCAATTTTGCTTGGATCCAACATTTTTTATATCATCTAAATCCTAATGGACAGGCAGGATTTGTATTAGCTAAAGGAGCTTTGACCTCCAAAACATCGGGGGAGGGAGAGATACGAAAAGCACTCATCGAAAACCATTTAGTGGATTGCATCGTCAATCTACCTTCAAAGCTTTTTTTAAATACGCAAATCCCAGCTAGTTTGTGGTTTTTGACTCGTAACAAAATGAACGGAAAGTTTCGAAATCGAATAAAAGAAATTTTATTCATCGATGCTAGAGATATGGGATATCTGGTAAACCGGAGAACCAGAGCATTTACACCAGATGATATTCAAACAATTGCAAATACTTATCACAACTGGCGAAACATCGATGGTGATTACGGCGATATTAAAGGATTTTGTTGTTCTGCTAGCTTGGAACAAGTCAAAGAATTTGATTATGTCCTTACCCCTGGCCGTTATGTTGGAATTGCTGAAGAGGAAGAAGATTTTGATTTCAATGAACGTTTTACGAAACTAAGAGCCGAACTGGAAGAGCAAATGAAAGAAGAAGAACGTTTGAATCAAATGATCAAAGAAAACTTAAACAAAGTGAAACTTCTATGAGAATCCCCACTTTTTTGTATCTATGCATCAAGGGTGGTTGCCAATGAACAATGAAATAAGATGGTTGCAGCGGTTCCAAAACCTAGAAAAAGCATACTCAGTTTTTATCCGTCAAATGGATGAATATCAGAGTGATTCTAACAGAGAGTCATTCCAACTTGCATTAACCCAAGCTTTTGAAATCATTGTAGAGCTTTCGTGGAAAACAATTAAAGATTACCTTGAGAATGAAGGATATGATGAGGTGTATAATGGGAAAGAAGCTATACGGTTTGCGTTTCAACGGGAGTTGATTCATGAAGCAGAAGTATGGATGGTTGCACTAAAAAAAAGGAACCTAACCAGCCACCTCTACAATTCTGAAGTTCTCCACGAAACATTAGTATTCATACAAGAGCAGTTTTATCCTGCATTACAAGACTTTTTTACACGAATGAAAGAGTTGCGTGATTCTCTTTTATGAAATATGGACTTGACGAGAATCAACTTTGCGAAATAGTAGATATTTTTCGAAAATACCCTGAAGTTGAAGAAGCCATTCTGTTTGGTTCTCGTGCTATAGGAACTTACAAAGAAGCATCGGACATTGATATAGCGATAAAAGGGAAAGATGTATCGGTCATACTAGCCACAAAAATACAATCTGACCTGGAAGATACCTACTTACCCTTCTTCTTTGATATCATTTCTTTCCCAAGTATCACCAACCAAGACCTAATCAAACACATCAACACCAAAGGAATCCCCATCTACCGTGCAGGCTGGAAGAAATGCAAATTGGGGGATGTGGTTGTTATGCATTACGGAAAAGCCTTACCTTCTGGAAAGCGAATGAAAGGCGATATACCAGTATATGGATCAGCAGGAATCATCGGATATCATAATGAGCCCTTATCTAATACAAAAGGATTAATCATAGGAAGAAAAGGCAATATAGGTCGTGTCTATAAATCAATGAAACCCTTTTTCGCAATTGATACAACATTCTATGTGCAACCAAACGATGATCTTTACGACATGGACTACCTTTATTATATGCTTCAAAACTACAGATTTGATTTGTTGAATGAAGATAGTGCTGTACCAGGTTTAAACAGAAAAACTGCTTATTTTCAAGACATATATCTACCCCCACTTCATAAACAAAAAGAAAT
>CAZOYI010000193.1:0-8586 GCA_964583965.1 uncultured Caldisericota bacterium | reverse complement strand
GTTTCTTGTTCTTTCATGTATTGTGTTTATCCTCTGATTCCTAAGCGTTGGATTAATGTTTGATAGCGATCCAAATCTTTTTTCTTTAAAAACTTCTGCAATCTTCTTCTTTGCCCAACCATTTTTAAAAGACCTCTGCGAGAACTATGATCATGTTTATGTTCACGTAAATGATCTGATAAAACTTGGATCTTCTTCGTCAAAATTGCAATCTGAACTTCAGGTGAACCGTTATCACCTTCATGAGTTTTAAATTCTTCAATAATCGAAACCTTTTCCTCTTTCGTAAGCATACAATCCTCCAATTCCTTTCACATAGTGCTCCGTTGAGGAAAACAAAAGCCCACGTAAAAGGTCGTAATAAAATGATATTTTGTGTATTTTTGATTTCTTTTTTTAGAAATAAAATACCCTCTCTATTTTAACGTTTGATCCGAATTCATCAAGATCAATTTTATTTCCTGTAACAATCTGATTTAGTGTGACGATATTGTCTTTTAGTACTTCGAAATCACACTTTGGTGTTTCGGTAATAAAAGGAGTATCTCGAGGAAAAACCGATGCAATTGCTCTTAAAGAACCTAAGCCTAAATATCCTTTTCCCAAATGAGAGTGATGATCAGTAAATGATCCACACTCTGCTGCAGAATCATTTAGGTGGACAAGCTCTGTATGTTGGAAGATGTATGAATAGGTTCTCTTTAAAAATCTCACTGCATCTTTTGATTCAAACTGACAACCCACTGCAAAAAGATGAGCGGTATCAAGACAAACTTTCACAGGATATTTTTCGTGTAAATCATGTATGAATAGATTAAACTGAGATATATCGGCACTAATACTTTTTTTCATAGTTGTGTTTTCAAGAAGCAACTCGCATCGTACATTAACATCGTATAAAATTGTGTGCATTTCTTCAGCTATCCGACGAATAGGGAAATTTCGATCAATATTAACGTGTACAACAAGTCCATCAGCTCCAAGATCGTCTGCTTCTTGTAGTTTGTAGCGGATCTTTTTCCACGAAGGAATTGTAGAGTCATTTTTTGATGCTCGTAAAGCAGTACTATCTGAAGCATGCACAAAAATCTTCTGTATTGTTTTCTGCTTTTTTAACCGAGCAAAAATGGCCCTATAGTGCAACTTTCTTTTTATCGTTAAACTAGATAAGGGTTCTAAAAACAGCTGAAAACAATCAATTTGTAATTCGTCAATGCTTTTACAGATAGATTCTATATCGTTGGTTAGTCGTAGATGTGTTCCAATCATACAAATGATCATATAGAACTTGGAAAGAAATGCAATGAACAGGCTTTATTTTCCTATAAGTAGATAAAATTCAGCAGTAATGCCGACAATGCAGACAATAGTAGTTTTTTGATCTACCATTTTTATCTTGACTATAATGGTAGGAGCGCTTGTATTTCATGATTTTTTTTGTAAGGAGTTAACTATGAAAATTGCTGTCATCGGTGGAGGTCCTGGTGGCTATGTAGCTGCCATCCGTTGTTCTCAATATGGTGGAGAAGTTACGTTAATTGAAGAGAACTACCTGGGAGGAACGTGTGTAAATGTCGGCTGTATTCCAACAAAAGCATTATTAAAAGGAATTGAGCCTTTAGCTCAATGGTCGCATTATGGAAAATTAGGAATTGAAGGACCAAAACCTACTGTAAACATAGCCAAATTGATAAAACACTCCTCTAAAGCAGTTCAAATGTCTCGTCAAGGAATTGAATATTTATTGAAAAAAAACAAAATCTATTGGATTCAAGGCAAAGCATATGAAATTAAAGATCACACAATTTTTGTCCAAAAAGATGATGAGCAAATCAGTGTTTCATTTGATAAAATTATCATAGCCACTGGTTCTGTCTCTAGTACAATTCCTGGCATTGATATTGACCACGAAAAAGTAATCTTCAGTGATCAAGCGTTAAATTTATCAGAAATACCAGAAAATATGGTCATCATTGGTGGTGGAGTAATTGGTTCAGAAATAGCAACAATATACAATCAGCTAGGTACAAAAGTAACTATCTTAGAAGGACAAAGCCAGTTACTACCATGCGAAGATGCAGATGCTGCCCATGCTCTTCAAAAAAGTATGCATTCCAGCGGTATTCAGATTCATTGTCATAGCATGGTAGAATCCGTGATTCGTAACGATAAGACAGTACGAGTAACATGGAAGCACGAGAATCAAACCCAATCTGTGGAAACAGATACTGTTTTGATGGCAATAGGACGCCAACCAAACATTCTCCCATCATTATTAGACCCTTTTGGTATCGAGTATTCAAACAAAGGAGTTTTAACCGGTCCGTACCTGGAAACCAATCATCCAGATGTTTACTGTATCGGAGATTTGAATGGCAAATGGATGCTAGCGCACACTGCGAGCAGAGAAGGAATGATTGCTGCTGCAAGAATTTTTAACAAAGAAACTCTCCCTATCCAGTACGGACTTCAACCAAGTGTTGTTTTTACCTATCCCGAGTTAACGGGTGTTGGAAAAAGAATAGCAGAACAAACCTACATTTTCCCGTATAGTGCAAATGGTAAAGCTCGTGCTAGTGGACTTCGAGATGGTTTTGTAAAAATCTTCCTTGACGATCACAAATTGGTCGGATGCACGTTTTTTGGTGAACACGCCTCTGATATGATCAGTATTGCAACAATGGCAATTCAAAGCAAGCTTTCTTTATCCGAGTTAGGATTTATAACATTCCCTCATCCTACTTTTTCAGAAGTATTCTCAGAATCTATAGAATTAGCAGAAAATCTAGCCATACATATGTAACAGTTACGCAATTGTGTTGCAAGTCTTTCTTTTTGTTTTAGACTTTAGAAGCAAACTAAGATAGGAGTTAAATGTTAAGATGATAACAAAAGAAGAAATACTAAAAACCCTTCAAAAGGTAATGGATCCAGAACTTCACAAAAGTATAGTAGATTTAGGGATGGTCAAGAATCTCACAATCGATCACGATGAAGTATCTTTCGATTTAAACCTGACCACCATTAAATGCCCGTTAAAACAGCAGATGGCAGATCAAGCCAAGGAAGTACTTCAGTCCATAGGATTACAAAATGTAAAAATCAGTTTTACAGAAATGAGCCAAAAAGAAAAAGAAGCAATTGGCATGGGTGGACCCCATATTTTACCAAAAGGAAAAATTCGCAGAATCGTTGCTGTAGGATCTGGAAAAGGTGGTGTTGGCAAATCCACCGTGGTTACAAACCTAGCAATTGCTTTAGCAAAACAAGGTAAAAAAGTTGGAGTGCTTGATGCGGATGTATTAGGACCCAATATCCCTGTCATGTTCAACACAGAGAAGCATCCCGTAGGAAACGACACCTCTATGTTGCCCATTGAACAGTATGGTGTCAAGGTAATTTCCATCGGCTTTTTGACACAAGGAACAAACGAACCTATTGTCTGGCGAGGACCTATGATTTCTAATGCAATTCAACAACTATATTCGATGACGCAATGGGATGAATTGGATTATCTATTGATTGATTTACCTCCTGGTACCAGTGATGCTATGCTTACCGTAGGACAATCGCTGCCACTTGATTCTGGGTTGGTTGTAACAATTCCCTCCAAAGTTTCCACCGATGATGCAACAAGATTCTTTAAAACATTTCAAAAATTACAAATTCCAGTCGTTGGAATCATTGAAAACATGAGCTACTTCAAAGCTCCTGATACGGGTCATATGTATCCTATCTTTGGAGAAGGTGGAGGACAAATGATGGCAAATTTAATGAAAGCCCCACTTCTTGTACAGATACCAATTGATCAACAAGTAGGAACTTGTGGTAATAATCAAAAACCTGTAGTCATTGAAAATCCTGATTCACCCTCTGCTGCTAGTTTTTTTAACCTAGCTAAAAAGATTATCTCTTTTCTTCCTTAAAAAACAGCCAAAGAGTCACACTCTCTGGCTGTTTCGATCTTTTTCAATTCTATACTATCATTGTGGCATACTTATCTTTTTCCTTTGGAACAGTGAAGTATTTCACGATGTTATATGCATGGTCTCCAATTCTTTCTAGGTTTATTAATAAATCATTAATCACAACGGCATTGTCGATACTTAGTTCATCTGTTACCGAATTCATATATCGATTCACATTGTTTTCTTTAATAACTTCTGATAAATGGTCAACCTCTTTTTCTCGTTTACGTGATTTTGTATAAATGTCATCTAGCTCTGATTGATGGAAATGATCTCGTGAAAAAGATAAAAGCATATTTGCAGCCATCATGTTCTCTTTGATTACACGATACAAATCTATTAAGTTATCGACATTTTCTTGGGATAAATTGGTGTTATTCTCAAAAATGTGTTCAGCGACTTCATATATATTAGTTGCATGATCACCCCATCTTTCTAAATCAGATGAGACATGCATAAAATTTAATGCTATCTTACTTTCATCTTCCGTCAGGTTACTGTTGTAAAGATCTTTTAAATAGACTATCGTATCGCGGTTAATTTGGTTTACTATTCTTTCGATCTCCCACACTTCTTTAGCATCTCGAAATGTTTTTTCTTTTAGAATCACGCGCATTTGACTATCCACCATGTCTCTTGCTAGCTCTGACATTCTGTGTAGTTCTTCTCGACAAGACTCTAACGCCAATGAAGGGGTACTAATCAAACGCTTATCAAGAAAAGATTTTAATGCATATTTCGGCGTTTCTCCTGGAATAAGAAGCTTCACAAAACGTGTAAACAGAGTAACCTGCCAGCACCAAAATAGTGACCAAACAACATTGAATACTGTATGGCTGTTAGCAATCAGTCTTTGAAGCGTATAGTGTCCTCCAGTAGTGAAGTTGGTGATTTGTAGCACTGCATCAGCATACCATCCATTTACAATAAAGGGGTAAATAACAACAACTCCTGTGAAGTTAAAGATAAAATGTGCCATAGCAACACGTTTGGCATTTTTGTTTGCACCAATTGAAGCTAATGCTGCCGTAATCGTGGTTCCAATATTAGCTCCTAAAATGAGTGGGATCGCACTTTTGAAGCTCAGTAGTTGTTCTTTGGCCATTGTGACAACCAAAGAAGTAGTTGCGGAAGAAGACTGAACAATACCGGTAAACAATGTGGCGGCAAGAATTCCCTGAATGGGAGAATCTCCAAAGCTAGCCATAATGTTAACAAAAGGTTCATATACTCGTAAAGGTTTTATACCAGTGGTCATAAGAGAAAGACCCATGAGTAAAAAACCAAAAGAAACGATAGAGTTCCCGACAGCTTTTGGTTTTCGACGCTTGGCTAAAAAAACAATCAAAAGTCCAATAGGAATGATAAAGAAACCCCATTCGGCAATATTAAAAGCAATAATCTGAGCGGTTATAGTAGTTCCGATATTTGCTCCAAAAATCAGTCCAAGAGATTGCTCAAATGTCAAGAGCCCAGAATTTACAAAAGCCAGCGTGATTACGGTCACAACAGAAGAGGATTGCACTAAAGAGGCTAGGAGCGCCCCTGTGAGTAACCCTATCCAAGGTGATTTTGTGGCAGAATTTAAGATACTTTTAAGCTGATCTCCTGCAACATCCTTTAAATATTCACTGAACGTGAACAATCCATATAGAAATACTCCCAGACCGCCAATAATAAATCCAATATCATTTGCCGTTAATGGTCCCATATGTCCTCTTTCTTCTCAATGCTATTGAACGATTATATTCACAAGTCTTGATGGAATAATGATCCATTTTTGGATCGCTTTCTCATTTGTATAGCCTTGTATCTTTTCTCGTTGTAGAATCCTCTGTTTCAAATCAGCTTCTTCAATATCGGCAGGGACTGTGATTTTGTCTCGAACTTTTCCATTCACTTGAATCGCAATTTCAATTTCAGGATCTTCGCAATATCTCTCTTCATATCGTGGCCATCGAGAACAAAAAACAGAATCACGATGAGCCATTTCATTCCATAACTCTTCACAAAGATGTGGAGCAAAAGGTGCCAACAGTTGTACAAGAATTTCTATAGCGATTGAAGGCAGAAAAGAAAGTTTCTGCAAATGATTCACGTAAATCATCATGGCTGAAATAGCCGTATTAAACGAATAAGATTCAATATCTTGGGCCACTTTTTTAATGGTTTTGTGCATAAGCCATAGAGTGGTGTCAGATGGTGCTTTATTCTGTATAGTACCCTCTTGATATAAAGTCCAAACCTTATTAACAAAACGTTTAACTCCTTCTACACCTTGCGTATTCCACAGAGATTCTTGATCAAAAGGTCCCATGAACATTTCATACATCCGAACAACATCTGCTCCATACCGGTCTAAAACGTCATCGGGGTTAATAACATTGCCCAAAGATTTTGACATTTTTCTGCCATCTTCTGCTAAGACCATCCCTTGGTTTCGCAACTTCATGAATGGTTCTGGACAATGAACCACCCCAATATCAAAAAGAAATTTATGCCAAAATCGAACATACAAAAGGTGTAAATTGGTATGCTCTCGACCGCCAATGTAAGTATCTACGGGTAACCAATATTGGATTGCCTCTTTGGATGCAAGGCTATCAGAGTTTGAAGGGTCTGTATATCGGATATAATACCAAGAAGAGCCTGCCCACTGAGGCATAGTGTTTGTTTCCCGGGTTGCAGGTCCCCCACATATAGGACATGTAGTTTGAACCCAATCTTTCATTTGTACCAATGGTGATTCTCCGGTACCGCTTGGTTCATATGAAGTAACTTTGGGTAGAGTTAAAGGGAGTTGATCTTCTGGAATTCCTACACACCCGCAGTTTTGACAATGTACTATTGGGATGGGTTCTCCCCAAAAACGTTGTCTGGAAAAAATCCAATCTCGTAGACGATATTGAGTAGATGATTTTCCGATACCCTTCTCTTCTGTGGCTTTTATGATCTCTTGTATTGCCTTTTCAGAGTGCATACCATTAAACGGTCCTGAATGGATCATTCGACCTGGCAAATCAAATGCTTGATCAGTAGGCATTTTTCCTTCATATGGCTCAATAACCGGAATAATGGGCAACTGATACTTTTGAGCAAAATCAAAATCTCTCTGATCGTGAGCTGGTACTGCCATTATAGCGCCCGTGCCATAACTCATAAGAACATAATCTGCTACGTAAACTGGAATTTTCTTATCTGTAAAAGGATTACGGCAATACAGTCCTGTAAAGATTCCTGTTTTGTCCTTGTTTAATTCAGTTCTTTCTAGATCGCTTTTTGATTGAATGAGTTCTCGGTACTCTTGTAACTGGGTTGTATATTTCCCTGAAACAAACTGGTCTAAAAAAGGATGCTCAGGGGATAATACCATATAGGTAGCACCAAAAATCGTATCGGGTCTCGTAGTAAAAATTTCTACCGATTTATTGGTTTGATCAATTGGAAAGAAAATTGTAGCTCCAGTTGATTTGCCAATCCAATTTCGCTGCATTGCAATAACATCACTGGGCCAATCCACAAGATCAAGGTCATTTATTAATCGTTCAGCATAGGCTGTGATGCGAAGCATCCACTGACGAAGATTTTTACGTTCAATCGTTGCTCCACATCGATCACATTTACCATTTACTACTTCTTCGTTTGCTAGTCCAGTTTTACACGAAGGACACCAATTGATAGGTGCTTCCTTTTCGTAAGCTAATCCGTGTTTGAAAAGCTGAAGAAATATCCACTGCGTCCATTGGTAATAAGAAGGATCAGATGTAGTAATTTCACGTGTCCAATCATAGGAAAAACCAAAGCGTGAAATCTGCCTTTTAAAATTCCGGATATTCTCTTCGGTAGCTATTTCAGGATGGATCTTTTTTTGGATCGCATAATTCTCTGTTGGAAGTCCAAAAGCATCCCATCCCATTGGGTGTAAAACCTGAAATCCATTCATCATCTTATATCGAGCTACAATATCGCTGGCAGTATACCCTTCTGGATGACCAACATGAAGACCTGCAGCAGAAGGATATGGAAACATATCCAATATGTAAAACTTCTTTTTTGATTCATCAATACTGACATGATATAGTCCTTCATCTTTCCATTTTTTCTGCCACTTCGTATCGATTTCTTGAAAAGGAAAATCATCTTTGCGCATATTGTCCTCACTTGTAAAATTTTAACCACGTTATGATTATAGTAAAAATCAGATTTTGTGATAAACTCAAATTGATTTTGATTTGTTTTTTAGGAGGATATAGATGAAAAAATGGTTGTACATTTTAGCTGGTCTTATTGTAACAATTGCAGGTATTTGGATGGGTGTCCATTGGTGGAATATTTTCTGGCCCTTCCTTCTAGGAGTCGGAATCTCTTTCGTTATTATGGCAGGCATCATCATTCTAATAGTCGGGTTCATGACTCCTGCAAAAGAAGAAACGTTTGAATTACCTGACGACAATGCAGAGGAAGATTCTTCTGATGAAGATAAATCCTCCAATCATGATTCCGAAAATGGCGAAACTGCTGACAAAACAACCACCTAAGAATTTCCTAGGTTTTCTATTGAATTTTGATTGAAAAATACTATTATAGGAGTGCTTTCAGGGCAGGGCGAGATTCCCTA
>CAZOYI010000192.1:0-3308 GCA_964583965.1 uncultured Caldisericota bacterium | reverse complement strand
TTTATCTTGCTCGGTCTATGCTGATCAAATTACTTAATGATTAAGATTTATTATAACAAAAGAGGGGAAGAAAGTAAATCAAAGACCTCCAGAAAGATTTCTGGAGGTTTCTACCATCAAATATTTAACAAATATCCAATTTTTAAATTTCTAGAATAAAATTTTTCTTTTTCCTAGGCAAAATCCAAATTGAATTTCAAATTTCTACCCCCGAACGCAACGGACCGAATAGGAATTGTACTTAAGGTCGTTGAACACATCGCCACTAGTGAAGTACACGTTCCAGGCGCTGAAGCTGCTATACTCCGTCGAGGACCAATAGTCGTTCGGACTGCCAGCCGAGGCACTACAACAATGGGAATCCCAGGAAGTGCAATTATCACAAGTGATGTCGCCATAGACATTTGATAATTCTGTTTTACTCGGTAGACGCCAATCGGTAAAACCAGCGTAATCAAGAGTGTAGCAAGCGTAGCAAGCCGGATAGGAAGAATCACTTTGATGATCAGGATAACAATCTCCAGTTTCTTCCCCATAATGCCCATAATGCCCCCACTCATAACCATCAGCCAAAGTAGTTGACCACATTAAACCATCGGCACAAAAAACAGTCTCCCCCGTAGTTTCATCTATTGTTTCCCCGTCATGGGTTAAACAATAATCAGAAAAACCTACTTCTTCCTCAGAGAATTCTTGATCGGGGACCTCAATTTCTTCCTCCAGTTCTCCTTTTAACTCCTCTTTCAATTCTTCTTTTAACTCCTCTTTCAAGCTTTCTTGATCAATACTCCATGGAAGAGAAGAAGGATTGAACCAGGCCCAGAGACCAAAACCAAGAAGGATTCCTAAAACAAGAAGAGTTAAGATTAAGAAGATTTTTTGGGAAAAGATTTCTTTCATTTTTTTGATTTAATCTTTGGAATAATTTTAGAAACTTTTTCAAAATCCAAAGAAGAAAATTATTTAATTATTCATCATAGCAATGGGGAGAGCAAATGTAAATTAAAATTGAGTGAGATTAAGTCTCACTCGCTTAGTTTTCGGCTTATGCTTTACCAGATAGATATAAAGCATTACCGCAAAATAGTAAAAGCCAACTCTTTTAAAAAAACAAGTTGGCTTGCAATTACAATAATTTTTTAAATTCTTGGTCGGTTAGACCAGCATCTCGAATTATTGCTTTGAGGGTATAGGGATTCAACCGACGATGTCTTGGAAGAACAAGTTTTCTTTTTCCATCAGTCATTCCTAGGTGCTTACCTGATTTCAAGACCCAAAATCCTTTTTTTCTAGAACCTTAACCACTCTTTCCGAAGAAAGGCCGGTGAAAAGCATTGCCACTATCTAGACTAGACTCACCTTAACCTCTTCTAGCTCTGCCTCCTTCAATTCATCCTTTTCCATTTCCAAATAGGTTAAAATAGCCTCCTGAATATTTTTTAGAGCTTCTTTTTTCGTTTCTCCTTGGCTGTGACAACCAGGAAGAGTGGGGACATGGGCATCATATCCGTATTGACTCTGGTTGAACGATAACCAAATATTCCATAAGATGCTCTTAAGTTTGATTTTAGCAAAAGAAGAGTCAAATGTAGATCAAAAATGATCAAGGTTCGACCTTAATCGGAGGTTTTTATAGTACCTTCGAAAGTTGATCTCTGAGCAAAACAAGACCTAGTTGAAATTTGTCCACAAGCTGATTTTTTCTTGTTTTACTTAACTTAACGCGCCGGTGTTATTTTTCCGACTTTTTTCCTATTGTGTTCTCTATATGCGCCCAGGTTTGTTATCCTCTCTTGCCTTTATTACTATTAGTAATCTATGCATACATCCACGGTTGTTGTTACATATCTCGCTGAATCTACCTTCATCAACACCCAATCACCCTCTCCAGCCGAAGCCCCCGATTGCTTTGCTTTAGAGTATGTATGTATGTACAGTGGTTTTCTATATACATTGTCTTCGGCGTAAAATGTTTTTGCATCCGTCCCGTATTCTGCATGTCCACATCCTAGCAGCCCGCCTTTGCCCAAAGCATAGCCACATGCTTCAACCCATATCTTTCCTTTCCCCCAGCTTTCCGAACATTTTGGCAGGGGCTTAGCGCTTTCTCCCGACGTTGAATCTCCTATATCCTCCTCATCAAGATCTACGCCATCTCCAATGTCTATCTTTATTTTGTCATAATTTTTATTACAAATCATAGATGCTACAATCTGCCCTCCTGTCATATTCCGCGTAGGGCATCCACAGGTCTCACTTGCACCTGTACAAGTTGCACTTGAAACATGCGCCCATCTAGTAGTCTGTATATAATCACCCGTACTACAATAAAGGCAGTAGCTACGACCTGAGTTAATGAACATACCTCCGATTTTGGGGCCAGATACGGTGGTAGTTCCTGCTGAAAGACGTCTTCCGTTTTTCCAGACTGCAAGAGGAGATCCTATATAATAATAGTCTCCATTATCACAATAATATTTTCCATCTTCCGACATATTTCGGAACTCGCAAACCGCTTTCCATGATCCACCTCGTTCGTGAATATAGACATACTGATCGCTAGTTAAGTCACCCTCCTCTTTTACCTTTACCGCTACTTCAATCTGCTTAGGATTAGTCCAAACTTCTTCTAGTTTTTCTGGAGTAGAAATATCAGGATTCGTTCCAACGATCTCTCCATAAAAAGTGTAATTACCAGCTTGTTCTTTAGTAAAAGTCCAATCTTTAGTCATAGTCTCTTCGCTTCCTCTTTCAGACCATTGCCAATCACCCCCTTCTTCTTTCAATCCAATATATTGCACTCCATCAGGGTCATTCCCAGTTACTGTAATAACAAAAGACTGATCCGTAACTATTTCTTGTAAATTAACTGTTAAAGTCCCTGTTGCTGGGGAATTCTGGCCAGAAGAAGGATTCAAGGCGTTCTCACATTCACTCTGAGTTTCAAAAGTTTTTAATCCATTATAAACAAAGTCACCACAAAATTGTTTGTATTGACAGCTAGTTGTATTGTCATCAAACCAATAATAATAGTGGCAGTCAGGAACATCACTATCAGCGGGAACTGTAATCGTAATCTGTTTAGGATTAGTCCAAACATCTTCTATCTTCTCTTGATCAGTCAGGGTAGGGTCAGTTCCATTAACTGCTCCGTAGAAGGTGTAACTCCCTTCTCCAGTAGGAGTAAAAGTCCAAGTTTTGCTCAAAGTCGTTCCACTTCCTTCAGTTGACCAATCCCAAGTTTGGCTTCCTTGTTTTAAACCAACGTATTGCATTCCGTCAGGATCTGTTCCACTGACGGTGATATC
>CAZOYI010000191.1:0-13336 GCA_964583965.1 uncultured Caldisericota bacterium | reverse complement strand
CCACTGGCAATTTTGGTAGAAACCAACCACATACCAGGTGCAACAACATCTGGTTTTATACGATTATCATGGGTTGGACCAATGCTTGAAAAATTTGCCATTCTCTGATAATAGCAAGGGTGAGGATCGTTAGGATAATCATTTTGACTAGCTCCTAAAACAATAAGATTTTTAGCAGCAGAAATGCCACCTAAACTTCGGTGGAAAGGATCTCCAAAATACATGAACCAAGTGCTTCGATCGTTTCCGGCAGATTTGATAATCGACATATCTTTGTGATTCCAAACCCATTCATCGCATTCGGAAGCTCTAGTATCGTAAGTGCCATCGTAATCATGTGATCCCCAACTATTGTTATGAACGCGCGATCCAGCGTTATAGGACTCCTGGAAAATTGTTGGTATTGGCTGATACATTGCTTGATTGCCCAAAAAGTTCTGTATTACAAGTTTTGCCTCTGGTGCCATGCCACGGAAGCGAAGAGTTCCACTCGAGTGTCCCACTCCTGTTCCGAGAACTGTTCCAGAAACGTGAGTACCGTGCGCGTGATAGTCTCCCCAAAGTCCAGTAGGATAAGCCCCAACTACTTTATCGGAAAAAGTAGGATTGGTGAACGCTGGATGAATGGTCAAAGGATCGCCAGTAGATAATCCGGTATCAGCAACGCCAACTATTTCACCTTCTCCACGAAGTCCCGTAGGAATATCGTCAGTGAGTAGGTTTTCGTCAAAATCTCCACGAATTCCCACAACTTTAGCAGCTTCCGCATTCATAGGCTCCATGGGATTGTAGGGTGTAATTTTAATAACAGATGGATAAAAGGATAACATGGGTAATTTTCGAACAGGAACATCGATGAGTCGAAGATATTGTTTTCCAGAAAAAGAATTGTGATAAACTTTTTCTGTGGGGTGTCGGAAATAAGTCTGAAAAACTTCAATATCAAAATCTTTGGTGAGATACACGTCGATATCAATCTCTTCATCTTTGTCCATGGAATAAGAAATCTCAGGGATTTTTAAAGAGGGAGGTAGGGGACCTGTACTTCGAATGAAGGACAATGTTTTTAGATTGTGCAAATCCATGCCACGTGATTTTGTCAGATAGGCATAATTGTCTAATTGCATGTAAAGTTCGATGTTATAGCTATTTAAAAGGTTTACCCAGGAAGATTTAACGGGACCGATGAATTGGACAATACATATAGCGGGATCAGAAAAGGAAAGTTTCGCAAGTTCATCTGTAAATCTCTTAGGGTAGACAATATCTTTTTGAGAGTTTGAATTAAACTCATATTGATCAAAATGAAAACGCGTAATATTTCCTAGGTTTTGGAAGAAAACATCGTTAGCTAACAAGTGGTCTTCTAATGGTTTTGTAAGCCTGCACAAAATATGGTCTGAATATATCTCATCAAAAACAGGTTGAAATTTCTGATATGTATTGATTTCCTGAGGATGTTGAAAATAGACAAGAGCATAATTGTTTTCCTCTGCAAACAGTGCGCCATACGGTATCTGCATGATAGATATGAACAAAACAACTGCAAGAATCATTCGGATCAACTTCATATTCAGTCCTCCAATGGATTGGATTGTACTTCATTTATACCAAAAAAACACCATATTTACAGCTAGACATGTATATTATTTGAATGTATACGTTCATGAAAAGCATTTACAAATTAAAACAAAAATGCGATACTATTTTTAGTTAATCCTGATTTGGAGATGGCGTATGTTACCACAGTGCATTTTCTGGAATTCTGTCTTTATTTTGCTTCTTGTTGTGTTTTATTTGTTTTTTTTTATTACTTCTTTCTTGAAGTGCTATTATCTGAATAAAATACTAATCTTGCCGGGTGTATTATCTGACATCCTCTTTATTCCATGGTTATTTCTTTTTCCTGCAGTTGTCTATGATTTTACAGAAGACAGTGTTATTTGGTTATATATTCTCTTGGGAATCATTGTCATCCTCATACTCTATAAGCGATCTTCATCACGAAAAATTATCTATTTTTTTGGAGTGAATGATCCAAACGATTTAGTAGCAGCTCTGAAAAAAAGTTTTGAAAAACAAAAAATCGAATTTAAACTTGATGAAACAGCTCGAACATTCCATTTACCAAAAAAAGCAATTTCGTTGTCGATCGAGAAAAATACTGTTTTCGTCTCTAGTGTTATGTGCAAGTCAAGTCATACTTTAACGAATGCACTGTATGAAAAATTGATTCAGCCAGTCATACCTGAACTTCAGAAGTTTGTTACTCCTAATAAAAGAACATTATTGATGTTTTGTATAACCTTTTTGCTTTTGATATCGGCATTTGTATTAACCGGTTACAAGGTGTATCACTTCGGATCCTTTTTATGGGGATAATATAAAGAGTCATTTGCATGCCTCCATATATCTGATAGAACCTAAGTTTTTTCAGGAATGAATAGCATAGATCTTTTAGGGATCTAAATGGAGAACATCAACATCCGTATTCATACCAGTTGATTCGGTAGCATGTGTATAATAGACAGCATCTTTGGTAACCAATAGTACTCTTCCCCCATTGGGTATCTCTATTCGTTTTGTTTTAGTACCATCATCATGGATCTCATAAAGAAACTCTCCAAGGATATGATAGGATTTTTCTTGAATACCCAAAGGTAGTTGATGATCAGGTAAAGAACAAATATAGGTTAGGTTTTCTCCATTTTGAGTAATGCGATAATATCGATATTCAGGCCTAAGAAGACCCATTTCGCAATTTATAAAATAGATATACTGTTCATCCATTCGAAAACTTGTTGCCGCAATGTTACATAAGGGTTGATCTTGAAAGGTTTCAAAATCGGTACGATATATTTTTTGATCTTTGATATCTATGTAGTAGAGAAAAGTGTTGTCTGCAAAAAAATTGTATCCAGCATCGGTAAGTGTTTGCGTTTTTCGAGTTTTCAGTTGTAATATACTTGCTTTGTAATTTGTACTTACATTGTTTTCATAATCAGTATCTTCAAAAACAATACAATACTGGTTATGGCGAAAGAGTTTTTTGTAAGAACTGCTTTGACATATTATGCTAGTTTCTTTACTCTTGCAGTTACAACTGAGATAAAAACCAGAGGATTTTTGAAGACAGAATAACATTTGATCATTGAGTTGAAAATTACTAATTGCTTCATTGAATATGCAAGATGTTTGATTGGTAATCAAATTGGTTTTACGAATACCTTGTGAAAATCGTCGCAATGTGGGATTTGTCGGAGAATAGAAGATATCGTTATCAGAAAAAGCAATGTTTCTTGCAAATGAACCATGCAAGAGAACTTTTTTGTTAGAACCATTAATATTCATCGACCAAGTTTGATAAACAATTTCATCTGGAAATCTCTTATATATTTTGCGTGGATAGACTATTTGGTTGTTGTAGATAGCAATATTTTGATCAATAGATTGAAAGTCAAAGATTTGTGTTTCAGATTTTTTAAACTGATATTCCCTAGCAGTCGAAGGAAACGGAATTAAGATTTGTAGCATGAAAATCAAAACTAAAATAACAATAAAAGACTTTTGAGTTAGTGCTTTGATAGAGTTTCTATCACTATTACTCATTATTGATCATGACCGTTTGTTATTCTTTTTGGCAAACAATCGTGCTATCGTGCAAATTGTTCGAGCTGCAAGAAATGCGGTAAATGTAGCATACAGTATTCCAGCTAAAGCAATTCGATCATTATCTTTTATGGGTTTGAAGTTTGCTTCTCCATCTTTCACTTCAATATATCCAAGGGGAACTACTCGAATATCAACACCAGCTCCGCTACCCTCTAGGGTTGATTTCGATTTTTCCGGAGGGGTAGGTTCTTCTTCAGAATCGGTTGATGAGTGATAAAGTTCAGGTGCTTCAGTTGAAGAAGAAGGTAAATTGGGTTTTTTTGCAGTACCAAACCCTACTCCTCCTTTTGCTTGGACCTTTGCAACGGGAATTAGACTGATTTCAGGTTTATCAATGGCATCACCAAAACATACACGTACAGAACCTTCTTTTTCAAAAGTTTGAACTATTTTATCCATTAAATCGTTTGTTTTCATCATATCTCCTTATAAAAAGAAAGAGAAACTAAAACTTTAAGTGTGTATCTCTTTCAAATATTAACGTTGTTTACCACAAAGACAGCTCTAGTATATGTCATTTAAGGAAATTATTCAATAATTTCATGAGCGTCTAAAGTGCATCTTTTGGATAAAAATAGAATTAGAAGTGTCGACGCAATGAGAGAAGTAAGAGGTACTGACATGATTAGACCTATGCTTCCAACGATTGCTCGTAAAATCTCAGTTGTTATTAATTCAAGATTTAAAATTTTCATAAACGACACCTTATAAGCGGAATACATAAAAAGTAATGGTAAAGCTCCTCCAGTGTAGGCGAGAATGAGAGTATTGGACATTGTACCCATGATATCGCGACCAACGTTCATCCCGCTAGTGAAAAGACTTTTTATGGTGCTATTCGGATTAGCTTTGAATATCTCATGGATAGAGGAAGAAATAGACATAGAAACATCCATAATAGCACCTATTGCTCCTATGAGTATTCCAGCAAAAAGCAATCCTTTTAAGTCTACAGAAAGAGTGGGAGAAAGGAGAATTGAACGACTTTCTTCGGAACTAACGCCTGTTAAATGGGTAAGATAACCTACCCCTATAGCTAAAAAACCTGCAATGATGACACCAGATACCGTACCAAGGGTAGCAGCAACAGACTTAGTAGAAAAATCTGCTATCATTAGCATTGTGAATATCGTTACAAATGATGAGATTATAATGGTTACCAATAATGGGTTGTAGCCAAGAACAATCGATGGTATCAAGATTTCGAAAATTGATAAAATTGTGATACCAAGCGCAATTAAACTTTTGAATCCTTTCCATCCTCCAACGATTAAGAGCAATAGTACAAATAATATAACGATAGCGAGAGTCCAGTCCAAACGATACATATCTGATATATAGATATCTTCTAACTCATCCTTGTATGTCTCTAGATAAAGAACAACTTTGTCGCCTTTTTGAATTTCCAAATCTAGACCTGGTACGCCAGAATAGTGTTGAGTTGTTCGTATTTCTTGTCCTTTGTATTGTCCGGAGAGAATACGTAGTGATACCTTTTGCTCATGTAAATGAGTTTCTTCATTTACATTCTTTTCTTCTAGTGCTAGCACAAGTGCCACTTCATATACTTCATGTGAAGCATTCTCGTAAGAAGTAGATGGAGTTCTTAAAAAAACAAACCTAGACACCAATACAAAACTTACACCAACAACAGATAGAATGAAAACATACAAGATTTTTTTTCTCATGGTATTAGTATAGATAATGAGGAATTATTTTGGTAAAAAAACTGAAAAAAGAGAACCTTTATTTTCAACAGAGTCTGCAGTCAAAGTACCTTCGTGTTCCAATACTATTTTTTTAGCAATGAACAAACCAAGTCCAGATCCATCAATTCCCTTCCGATCAAGTTTTTGTATACGTTGATAAGGTTCAAATACGGTTCTTAAATCCTTTTGAGGAATTCCCATTCCTTCATCTTGGATTTGGATGATAATCCCATTTTGATCGTTTTTTGTTGATATCTGGATAGTTCCTTTTTGCGAATACTTGATTGCATTATTGACTAAATTAGAGATAACTGTTTCGATACTATCGCGATTTACCATGATCAATGGCAAATTTTTGTCAGGCTGATACGATAGTTTTAAATTCTTTGATAAGGCTAAAGAAAGTTGGTCAAAATATACAGCTTCAACAATCTCATTGATTTGCTCAAGAGTTTTTAGCTGCTTATCTTTTTCGGTAAACTTTTGATAGTCAAGTATTTTTTCAATCAGGTTCTTCATTTTCGAAATATTTCGCAGACAGATATCTTGTAAGTGAAGTTGAGGCTGAGTTTTTTCAGTATTCCAGGTATTCATTAATAGATTGAAGGATTCTCGAATAGCAGTGATGGGAGTACGTAATTCATGGGAAGTTGTATTGATAAAGTCATAATATTCTTTTTCTGCATCGAACTTGTCAGTAATGTTTAGAAATACAACACCAAGTAATAAGTGATCAATTGGGAAAGCATATATCTGAAAAGTTAGTCTACGATTTGGATGAGTAAAACACGTAGACAAAGGCTTTTTTTTACAAAAAATGAAAGAAAACTGTTCAATCAAGAGATGATCAATCGTTGGTAAGACATTATTAAGTGTGTTGTTTTCAACAAACTCGATGGGTTGATTTAATATTCGGCTTGCTGCATCGTTGACCATGAGGAATTTCACAGTTTTTAACCTTTGGTCTTTGTCTAGATTGCACTTTAGTATTGCGTAGCCAAGAGGCATATGATCAAAAAAAGAAAAAATATTTTCAGCACCAAGGTCAGAGGAATGTGATTTGGTTGGGTAAAACACTTTTTGATTTGGATATTCGTAGGAAGAATACAAACAAAAAACAGATGCAAGAATCATTACGAATTGAATTGGAAGAATGTGGGCAATATATGTGGGAAAAAAGATAGTAAGGAGGAGTGCAAACAAAAGGAATACAATGCCACAAATCGTTTTGTATCGGGCGTTATATGGAATAGGACCACGAAAAAAGAGTAATCGTACAAATGCTATAGCAAGTAGAAAGGTTAATCCTTGTATAGCGATATAGTAATGATTTGAAATTTGAAGGCTTTCCGTCGATACAAGTCCAATAGGATCCAGAAAGAAAGAATATACTGCATATAAGGATATGATGATGATAACAAGAGATACTGCAGATGCATTCGATAAACTTGATTTCAGTAGAGAAGGGATAAAAAGAAAGTGTAATGCAAGTAAAAGAATTATTGTTAATTGGAAGTGAAGGATTTGTGTGGGATAAAACGATCGATAGAACGATAAAAAAGAAAAGAAAAGTAAAAATGTTGCAAGAATGGCAATGCAAAATAGTGTAACACTGATTGAAAGTATACTTGGAGTATGCGTTTTCTTGTAGTCTGATAAAGATTCGAATGCAAAAAAAAGAGGAACAAATAAAAAAAGGACTAGAATAAATCCGGAAAAAAAGTATACCGGCAATAGCATACTAACAATAGACAAAATCACGATACTAAAAAAAACAAAACTTAAAAAATTCCTAGTAGCTTTCGTATTCACATTCCACCTTTAAGTATAAATACAAAAAATACTATATATAAAAAGACAAAAAAATAAATATGTGTTTTTAAAATTTTGTGAAATCAGAAGCAGAATACCAGTCTTTACCTTGATTATATGAGTATAGGATACCATTGTGTTTTGTACCAGCAAACAAGGTTTGCGGTTCACTAATATCAGTATATAAGGTAGTAAAAAAGTGGTCTTTTGGGCGTGATAATCGGCTCCATGTTTCACCGTCATCGTTTGTTTTGTACAAATGCCCTCCTGAAACAAGTATAATTGAGTGGGATTCTCTGGGAAAGAATAGTATATCATCAATGGAACCTAGATGATATTGTCTATTGCAGGATACAGAATGAAAATGATTACCATTGTCCAGGGTTTCATACAATCCACTCATTGTTCCAATAAACAATTGTTCCTCATTGTTTGGATGGTTATGTAGTAGAGTGATAGAATTTGTAAAGATAGTGGGTTCATACGATAAGGATTTTGCGCTCCAGGTGTACAGGCCATGATTTGTTCCAATCCAAAACATCATTGAATCTTTGGTAAAACCTTGTATGGTATTGATTTTAGAAGGAAATATGATTGGTAACCATTCTAAACCGCCGTTAAAACTATAATACAGAAGAGACTGCTCATATAGTGGATCCCAAACACCCACTAACATGGGTTGTTCATCGTGTCTGCTTGGAAACATTGCTGTAATTGACATATTCACAAAAACAGTATTCAATTGACTCCATTGGTAATTTTGATTGTAGGCAATGAACAGCCCGTTATTTTGAGTCGCTGCAAACAACGCATGATAGGGGATTTTTATAGACAGGAGAGAATAAATAGTTGTGTGTTCAATCCCGGTGGAAATTGAAAACCAGGTGATGCCTCGATCAAGAGAACAAAACACACCTTGGTTTTTTGTTGAACAAAAAAGAGTAGTAAAAACAACAGAGTCTTGTTGAATTGAAGTTATGTGACACTCTTTAATGCTGTAAACGCGAGTTATCCAATCCAGTCCATTTTTTGAAAACAAAATTCCATGAGAATTTGTCAAGATATACAACTGGGAGTTTTGAGATGAATATTGAATTTGGATGATTTCCTTTGGAAATGGAAAATTCAATGTTTCCCAATCATATCCAGTATTTTGTGAATAAAGAAGATTTTCTCCAGTTTGAATCCATATATGATTCTTGTGAACAGTCCAAGAAGTTATGTTTTCTTCAATGAAAATTGGATGTATGGTTAATGATAAAAATGGGTGTTCTGCGAATTCTGCCTGGAATATCCCTACCGTTGAGCGCATAAGAAATGCATTATTTTCAATGACTTTCATATCGAGAACAGTTCCAAAAGAGAATTTTTCTAAAGAGACACTATCTAAAGTATCGTATTCTATTGAAAATAATGCACTGTTTTTTGATAGGCATACGATTAATTCAAGATTTGGTAAATCGACCAAAGAAGTGATTTCACCGTATTTGGTTATACTTTCAATATGTGTCCAAGGATCGTTATTTTGTTGGAAATAAAGTCCGTTAGAAGTGGCACAAAAAACTTTTTTGGATCCAAAAGCAGGGATGACAACATCATAAAGATCAATGTTTTTTGGTTGCAACGATGGGAACAGTCTATAGAAAAATGTTTTACATGAAGAAAAAGAACTTTCTTCATGTTGGTATAGATTTTTAGAAGATTTTACCCAGGTTCTGCCTCCATCTATTGTTTTGTAAACAGTCTTTGTGGAATACCCCAACCAGTTACCCTCTGTTAGAGGATGTGGTACAAGCGTTGTGATGGGTGGTTTACCAGGTTGTTTAGAAATATATTCCCAAGTTTTACCCTCGTCATTAGATTTGTAGATACCGTTTATAGTTGAGTATAACAAAGAATCTTCCTTCCAAGGATCGATATGAAAGGTTAAAATTGAATTGTCGGATGGATATTCTCGAAGTGTTGTATCCATCCTCGAAGAAGGAAATGAACAACTAGTACAAAATAAGAAAATAACAAAAAACGTAGTATATATTCTCATTAAGAGGGGATGTAACCTTTGTATTGGGCATTGTAAAGGGAATAATATCTACCTTTCTTGGCGAGTAGTTCATCGTGAGTACCCATCTCTTCTATTCCTTCATCAGTCATCACAACAATTTTATGAGCATGTTGAATGGTAGAGAGCCGATGAGCAATAATGATAGTGGTTCTTTTTTTGGATAAAAGATGAATGGAAGATTGTATCATCGCTTCAGTAACTGTATCCAAAGAAGAGGTAGCCTCATCCAAGATAAGGATTGGGGGATTCTTTAAAAAAGCTCGAGCAATGGACAAACGCTGTTTTTGTCCACCAGAAAGTTTGACACCGCGTTCTCCAACATACGTATCATAGCCGTGTGGCAAGCTTTCAATAAATTCATGAATGTTTGCTCTTTTTGCAGCTTGAATTACATCTTCATGGCTAGCATCAGGTTTCCCGTATAAAATGTTCTCAAAGATCGAACCCCAGAAGACGATCACATCTTGTTGGACAATACCAATGTTCTCGCGTAAATTTTTAAGCTTATAATTCTGGATTGGAATATTCTTAACTGTGATCACACCGTCATTAACATCGTAAAATCGTAGGAGCAAATTTGATATTGTTGTTTTACCAACTCCAGACGGTCCTACTAATGCTAGTGTTTCACCGGAAGGGATATGAAGTGAAAAGTTATGCAATACTTGGTGAGAGTCTTTTTCATAACAAAAATCAACATTCCTAAACTCTATATCGGCATCATGAGCAGCTCTTATTTCGATAGCATCTGGCTTGTCAGTAATTTCTGGTTTTTCGTCCATGATCTCACAGAATCGGTTAAAACCAGCTATACCCGACTCAAATTGTTGTACAAATTGGATCAAACGACGTATGGGCTGCATCATTATATTCGAAAAAAGCAGATACATGACCAAATCACCCATAGTGATAATCTGCTTAAAAACAAAAAATCCGCCAAAACCGAGTACGATTACATTTAGTAAACCTGTTAGAAAACCTGTACCAGCTTGGAAAGAACCCAAAACTCTATATGCCGTTTTCCACGATTCACGGTATTCAGTATTTACATCATCAAATTTTTCAATCTCTAGATCTTCATTCGATAAAGATTGGGTAAGTTGTATTCCGGAAATACTCGTTTCCAATTGTTCATTAATTTCTGCATGACGTTTACGAACATTACGAAATGAACTACGCATTGCTCTTCTTTGTTGTACTGCAAAAAATGCGAGTATCGCAACAATCATATAGACAACAATAGTAAGGGGAACATTGATGAAAATCAAAATGAAAAAACTACCAAGAATCATGACAGAAGAAATAAACAAGTCCTCAGGTGCATGATGAGAAACTTCTGATATTTCACGCAAATCTCCGACCAATCGGCTCATAATCTGTCCAGTTTTCATTTCGGTGAAAAACCGATAAGACAGGGTTTGAAGATGATTAAAAAGAGTTTTGCGCATATCATATTCGATACGAGCGCCCATAACATGACCCCAATAGCCAACATAATATGCAAAAAAAGAACGGACTATATAGAGCCCCGCCATGATAAAACTGAGATTAAGTAAAGAATGAATATTTCTTGATGGAATAGAAACATTAACGATTTCTTTGGAGAAAACAGGAAACACAAGGTCAATCATAGACATAAGTAGTGCAAACAATAGATCAAAAAAAAGAATCTTTTTGTGTCGTTTGTAATATTGAATAAATCTACGCAAATTGGATCGTTCTAGTTTTTTCTCCATCCAATTTACCGACTACTTTGCATGATTTCTTCGATTTCTTGAATTTCCTTTGGGATATGATTCGATAAAACTTGGCATCCATTTTTTGTGACAAGAACATCGTCTTCTATTCGAATACCAATCCTGAGTTCGCGAATATATAAACCTGGTTCAACCGTAAACACCATTCCAGGTTCAAGTTTAACATCTTTTTCACCAACATCATGAGTATCCAATCCTAAGAAATGACTAACACCATGAAAGTAATATTCATCGAGTTCTTCTAAAGTATGAATCATATTGATACTTTTTAAACCTTGATACAAATAATCTTTTGCGATTAACTGAAGTTGTGAAAAGGGAAGACCAGGTTCTATAGACTCAATCACCTTTTTGTTTGTATTGAGTACGATATTGTAGAGATCGGTTTGTTGTGTACTAAATTTGCCATTTATTGGGTAGGTTCTGGATATATCAGCATTGTATAAGTCCCATTGGGCTCCAAGATCAAATAGTATTAACTCACCATCCTTTAAAACAGAATTGTTTTCTTCATAATGAAGAGTAGTTGCATTTTTTCCTGCGGCAGCAATAGTATTGAATGCATGCCACTGAACATTATTACGTTTCAGTTCAAAATCAAAGTACGCTTCCATCAAGTTTTCTGTTTTTCCCGGAGCTAAGTTTCTTAATATACTGCGCAGTCCAACATCGGTGATGTGGATAGCCTTACGGATTGCATCTACTTCAAATTCAGTTTTTATTGTTCGAAGTGCATGTATAAGTGGATTTAGTGAATGAATCGATACATATGGATATTTTGATTTGAAATCTTGAATAAAAAGTTCTGTATCAGAAAAAGGCATTTTCAAATGACGTCGATTAAAAATAGTAAACAATGATTTAAAACTGTAGGAAAGAAAGCATTGACCGATGAAACTTTCGATATCTTTTACATACCTTATATCTTTTATGCCAGAAATAGCACTTGCTTGATCTTTGTGTATAACATCTCCAATCCAGCGTATCATAGTTGGATCTCGATCAACAATCCACAATATCTCTTTTACATCATTCGTTTTTCTGTATGCCATGAAAACGAGATCGGGTTCTTTCATTCCTGTAAGGTAGTAAAAATCGCGGTTTGGCCAATATGGATAAAAAGTATCCGCTGATTTATGATGTAAAGAACCTGCAAAAAGAAGAATAACAGAATGTTCAGGAAGTGAATCGTATAATTTCTCTCTATTTTGTACAAAAAAATTCATAAGTTTTCTCCTTCAATGGGTACATAACCAAGTTTTTCTAGAGCAATAAGGTTTTCTTTGTGGATATCTCTGTATTTCTTCCTCTGATAAGTACTTAAATCATCTTTGTTAAAGATGGCTTGGATATATTTTACATTGCTTTTTAATATCTTCTTTGAGGGTAACACTTCAGGTTTACTCATGTGACCGGGAATAATTACTTTGAAATCAAGATTTTCATAACGTTGTATAGTTTGTATATACTGCTCAAAATCGGTATTCTCCAAATATGGTATAGGATCTTCGATATTGTCTCCTGCGTATAAAACCTTATCAAATACGTCATAAAGAGAGGCAGAATCGAATGTGTGTCCAGGAGACTTGAATATCGTAATTTTTTCATCAGGAAAAGCAATAAAGTATTTAAATACAAGGGTTGGAGGTAATATACTTACTTTCCCTTGTTGGTACTTTTTATAACGAGATAACTCTGACTCAGAATACATATGGATCATATTAATAATAGATGCTTGACCAATGATTAAAGAATCAGCAAAAGCACAATTACCCCATATATGATCCCAATGATAGTGAGAGTTAAATACAATAAAAGGAAGTTTTTCGACTTCTTTGTATAAATGTTTTTTGATCTTCTCCATGGGTTTTGGACCTAGATATGTATCGCATATGAAATAATGATGCTTACCTTGCACAACATATACATTTGTAAAAGTATTCTCAATGTCATTAAAGGTAAATAGCCATCCACGGGAACGAACTCGTTTAATCTTCATAAAACTCCCCTTACTGCTCAACAGAGATAATAATGTACGCTGGTTCATCGTTGTCAGGTTGATAGTAACGAACATCAGCTTGAAAAGATTCAGCAACAAAGCGAATAGGTACAAATACTCGAGCCTGGTATATCATAGGTTCAACATCAAGTTCAACAGGCTCTCCGTTTACGTATGCAGTTTTCTGATTAATATAGAGTATGACTTCTATTTCACGATTATCGATTGTGATTGTAATTTTCTTTTCATTCTGATCCCACAGAATCTCAGCACCAAATGCTTCGGATAAGAATCTAAGAGGAACCATTGTACGACCAGAAAGAAT
>CAZOYI010000190.1:0-17664 GCA_964583965.1 uncultured Caldisericota bacterium | reverse complement strand
AATCCGAGTTCATTTCCTACCCTCTTCACTATGGAATGAATATTTTGCCCCCCAGTTTGCACTATATGGAATTCATAAATGATCAACTTCTGCAAGGTAGCATTTTGGCGGGTGCTCCAAGTGTCTATGAAAAAGCACCAACGGAGCATAGCGATATTTCCACCCTTGTACGCATGAATTCTCAGCCTGTTGTCCAGTGGGATCAAAAAACTGGTGTGTCGATCACATCTTCCATTTCTCTTGAATCTTATCAGACAGCGGAATGCTGGTTTTTTGCCAGCAAAAGATCAATGCTAGACTTTACTAACGAAGAAACGGTGCAAAACATGCGTTCAGCAGATTTTACACTCCGAAAGAAAATTACAAAAGACGGGATATTTCATATTGCTAATGAGCATCAATATGTTGGAGCATCCAATGATCGATTTGACTATTACTATACGTTTGCCGGTTGGGAGGGTAGAAGATTTATGAATCTTCACCAGAAATATCCCGAGCAAAGCTTTTTTTATGATATGTTTGCAAACACTGTTTATACGATTGCCAAAGCTGCTAGCAAATATGGTAGTTGGCCATCGGGACATGCTAGTGTGTATTTGTGGAATCTATACCATTTTCCCAAAAACTTTATTGATACGCGCTACGGTACAGATGCGGGTTTCTTTTTGCTGAAAGCATACAATGACTATCAAATACCCGAAGCATTGTACACAGGCAAGAAATTTGGTGATTATCTCGTTGAGCTTTCTCAAAAAGACCAAAAAATAAAGACCGAAAACGGTTTTTTCTTTTATGACTATTACCACAAAGATTTTCCGAACACCGTTACCCATGCTTCGCTCAACCATATTTTATCAGAGATGAATTATTTATTAGACCTGTACCTGGCTACCCATGATGATTCATATCTGGCAACAGCAGAAAAAGTATTGGCAGCGATTCAAGATACAGAAAAACGCTGGATCCGAAAAGATGCCACCGACAATTACCGATGGTATCACGATCTCTGGTATTGTGTTATACCCAAAAGTGATGGATCGCTGTTTTTTGAAAATCATGATTATACAAAAGATTTAACCTATAAAGATTTGCTGAAATCACAGTATTTGATCGAAAAAATCTACAATCGAAAAAATTCATCCATTGAGAATTTAATCCAACACAAAAAAGAATTCCTGCTTAAAGCGGGATTCGACTTAGATCAGATTCACTCGGATTTTACTTTAAATCAATCTCGCTAGTTGAAATTGTAGATGTATTATTGGAAAAAACTGCTACACTACTACTAGAGATTGTGATTTGATATGAATGTCAGGAGGAGTATAATGTCCAATGTGAAGCTGATAATAGGAATCCTTCTTTCTGCGATTATTGTGCTTTTTATTGTGCAGAATGTGACTATTGTAGAAATCAATTTTTTAACTTGGACTTTTGAAATGTCACAGGTATTGATGATGTTCATCCTCTTTATAACAGGAATCACTACAGGCTGGATCATGCATGAGTTTCATGTATACAAACCCTATCAGAAGAAAATCAAAGTCAAAATGGAAACACAAAAAACCAAAGAAGAAAAGGAAGAAACAGCTTGAAGCGACAGGTTTTTCTTTTTGAGTAAATCACCCCATGAAAGAGCGAGGAATTCATTTAAAAGAGAACATTAAACAGCGGACAGAGCTATTTTTTGTTTTTTATGCTATTGTGGTAAGTAGTTTTTTGGCGATCCTACACCTGCTTATCGCTCCCTTTTTTGTATTTAGAGGTTGGTGTGCTGTTGGCATTGTTTTCATTGGAGCAGTATTTTGTGTTTATGGTTTCACGCATTGGCTGCAAGGTATAAGTTGCAAACGAGATTGGAAGCAAAAAGAGTTCTTATTGACCAAACGCTGTTACAGAATCACTAGACATCCGATTGTATCCGGAGTACTGTTTGCAGCTAGCGGCGTTTTTGCAGTATTTACTCACTCCTTTTTAAGTGTAATCTACTTTTTTTTGTTGTATATCTTTGCATTGATTGTTCTTCCTAGTCAAGAAAAGAAACTCATTGAACTTCATCAATTAAGATATATTTATTATAAGAACTGTGTGCCTGCTATTATTCCAAAACCAACAGCATTATTTACTTCCCACAAATCTTTGATTCCTTCTCACTGGGTTACAAAACAGTGTTTTGCAGTGAAAGATCTAGGTGTGAATTTGTATTTCTTTTGTACAGGCAAGAACTTTATTGCTATAAATACAGGTCATTATGCCTCATTTGTTCAAGAAGAGTGCAATCGATTCAATATCCCTGTATCAAATGTTTCTCATGCTATTTTCACTCAATTGGATCGCCAACACTGCAGAGGAATAGCCACGATAAAACAGATTAAAATATATTTGTTGCCTGCACAATCAAGAGCATTGAAACATTCTCAATATTTTGGGGTTATCCATACGATATCAAAAGATTCAATTTCTCACGAATTACAACCTCGAGCTTCATTTGATATAGATGAAATACAAATACTCGCTTTATCCATACCAGGCGTTGCCAAGTGTGCAAATTTTGTCATACAAGGACAGTATTTATTCACAGGTAGTTTGTTGAATTTTCAAAATGGTAGAATTTGGGTGAATCGACCCACGTTTCGATGGAATCTATCACAAATCAACGCATATTTAGAGCAAGTTTCTTCTATCCTTCAGGAATATCCAACAATACAGTATATCCTATCCTCTACAAGTGGATATCTGCAAAGGCATACTAAAAATAGGTTTTTCCAGATAGAGTCTTATTATCCGTATATCCAGCAGTTTTATTCTTTTTCTTCCAGTGAAATTGATTTTTCCTCAATGAATGACGTGATCTAAAATCCAAGCAACTCCATTTTCTGTATTTGTTGGCCCTTTGAATTGAGCAATGTCGAGTACCTGAGAGATTGCATTTCCAACTGCTGCTGGATACCCTACTATTTTTAGTAGTTCGATGTCGTTGTATGAGTCGCCGATATAGAGAACATTTTGCAGCGATACATGAAAATGCTCTGCTAAAAACTTTCCTGCTTTAACTTTTGATATAGGTTGAGAAAATAATTCAATAAAACTAGTTTTCTGTTTTTCCATACTTTTAATTGCGAAAAGCTGGGCATACTCTCGTTGGTAAAAATCTAAAAATGTTGTTAGATTGTTTTCTGATCCAATCAATGCGATTTGTGAAAGATATGATTCTTTTTCCCACAATGCAAAGGAAGAAGCAATTCTCCACTGGTTGATGGAGAAGTAGTGTTCAAAAGGACCTTGATAGGGATGAGGAATGTAGATTTTCTCAGAGTGAATAAAATCTCCAAAAATAGTTGGAAATACTGAGAAAAATTGACTATGGGATAGAATTTGCTGGCACCACTCTTTTGGGAAATGAATTTTCTGCAAGATTTGCTCTGTGGAAGGTGTACAGATCAAAGCACCATTTTGAAATGCACAAGGGGTCCCTTTGGGAAGAAAATAAAGCAATTCTTTAGCGGTTACAAAACTGCGTCCTGTTATGAAAGTGAGAGGAATGTTTTTCTTTATAACCCTTTGCAGGGATTGTTGTGTTACGTGTGAGATAGATCCGTTGCGATCTAACAAAGTCCCGTCTATATCGATGAAAACTGCTTGGATCATATCTTATCCTTCTGGATGAGCAAACACGATGCTGACAACTTCACATTCAGGATTTTGTTCTTGAATAGCACTTCTGCATTCAAATAAAGTTTTACCTGTTGTACAAATGTCATCCACCAAAACAATAGAGGAGTAGATTTGCTTTCCTACCCAGGTAAACTGGCATGTTGGATTTGATTCACGCTGTTTTCTTGAAAGACCTATTTGATCTTTGTCAAAAATAAAGGATCTACGCTGTAAACTTTTGGTATCACAAGAAATACCCGTCATGGATGATAAAGATTGAGCGATCATCTCGCATTGATTGTAGCCTCGAGATAACTTCTTTTGCATACTAATGGGAACGGGCACAAGGATTGTATCTTGCAGATGTGAATATGGAATTACTGATTCTAAAAGTGGAAGTAGAAAAGTGGCGATCCATTTAGCTGCAGGGTAATTTTTTTTATATTTCAGAGATGTGATTAGACTAGAAGTTTGTTGAGAATACCGTGTAGCACAGTAAACACGATCTCCGAAACGACTTATAAATTGGTGATGAGGATACTTTGATTCTTGCAATTTTTGAAAACATTCTTGACAAAGAAAATCCGTAGATGGTTGGTTGCAGATGCTACATGAAGGTGGAAAGAGGAAGTGGAGGAACTCTGTTTTTATCTGTGTGAGAATTTTATGATGAGCTGCTCTCATATTGTTTGTATGAAGTCTTCCAGTGCATCAAAGTTGGCTTTATTCATCTGTTGAAGAATGATAACCTCATCCTTATATGGCAAGGGAAGATTAGGTGGGTCGTAGAAGGTGTGAAAAGCGTGTATCATAGAAGAAGTATCATCATTTTTAGTGAGAACTGGTTGCAGATGTAAAATTTGAGCAAATGTTTCTACCTTAGGATCGTAAATGAACGGAAGGATAGGTTTTCGAAGAAGGGATAGAAGAATCATAAAATGAAGACGCATCCCAATACCAAATTTACATCGTCTTAACAAGGATAGCATATCCTCCGGAGTATTGAAGGTGTCAATCAAGTAGGAAGGAGTTGTCATTTTCTGCTGTAGTATAACAGAGAATCTTTTGTCATAATCAGGATAGAATGGAGTAAACACTAGAGGAAGTTTTGATGTACTTCCAACTTCGTCCAAAAAGCCTGCTAATTGGTCAATTTTAGCATTGGTTTGTTGGTTGGGACCAAAGCAAATGGCAATAAAATTATCATAGTGGGGGTAGGAATCAATATTATATGCATGTTCTGGATGAAGTGAGAAAATGGGATCAATTGTAACGATTGAGTGATGGACGCCAACGATCCGGAGTAATTTTTGAGAAGCTTCGTCTCGCAAAGTAATGGCATTGCACTGATTGAATACGATTTTACATAAAAAGCGATTTATACGATGACGCAAAGGTCCAATCCCATTTGCATATATAAAAACAGGTTTTCGGAACAATCGAGCAATTTGAATAATTCCTAGGTAGTACAATGGACTTTTGAAACTCGTGATGTCTTGGATCAATCCTCCTCCTCCGCTGATAAGTGCATTACATCGGAACACTTCGTTTACTACAGCAAAAAAAGAAAAGCGTTCTATCGCAAAAGCATCTGTTAGGGTGGAAGTAGAATATGGATTCGCCGAAAGCACGGATATATCCAATGAATACTCTTTTTCTTTTAACTGTGTTAAATCACGCATCAAAGTACGGAGTATAGCTTCGTCACCGATATTTCCAAAACCGTAGTATCCAGAGAGAACTATTTTTTTACTCCGTTGAATTTTGTGATTTTGTTGCAGAAAGAAAGGAAGAGTTTTCAAAATCCTAAAAAAACGAATTTTGGGCTCTTTCATTGCACGGTAAAGCCATTCAAGTTTGTGATTGATCCACCACTTAGGTGCTCGTTTTAAGTAGCCAGACCATACGTCAAATGAACCCCCTACTCCGATTGCTATTGAACAAGGCAGAACGGATTTCCAAGTGGATATAAAGAGTTCTTGCTTGCCCATACCAAGGGCAACGAAGAGAATGTCTGGTTTTGTACTTTGGATTTCTTTTACGATGCTCTCCTCCTCATGAGAAGAAAAATAACCATCGTGTAAACCCGCTATCATAAGGTCTGGGTATTCTTCTTGTATATGTTTTTGAAGGGCAGTGAGAATATCTTTTTTCCCTCCTAAAAAGAATACTCTTTTGCGCTGAAGATGAGCCATTTTAAGCAAATCGGTAGAAAATTCAATTCCTGGAATTCGCTGAAGTGAACAGGAAGATTGTTTTTTTGCTAAAGATACGATACTCATCCCATCTGGTATGACTAAATCAGCATATTGGATCGCTTGGAATAACTTTTGGCTTTGGCATGCTTTGGCAAGCATCTCAATGTTGAGGGTTACAAGTTGCTTGCACTTAGAATATGTGGTTAGATGAGTGGCGATATCCTCTAGTATTTGTTCCTTTGATTTCCCTGTAATGGGTATGGAGCATATCGAAACTGAATCTTGTAAAATTGAACGATATACATCTTCTGTTTTTCTGATCATGGTATCGTTGGAGAAGTATTGATGAATCATTTTGCGACCATTTTTTACAAATGCATTTTGTTTTTCTTCTGATTCCAACACTTCAAGCACAGCTTTTTGCAAATCAGTAGGAGATTGGCAAATAGATCCATTATATTCATGAATGATCAATTCCCGGATCCCACCAACCTTTTTTGCAACAACTGGTACTCCCGCATTCATGCTTTCTAAGATAGCTATTCCTAACGCTTCTGATCGGGGAGTGAATAACATCACATCGGTTGCAACAATATAGGGCGTTGGTTGATGTTGAAAACCTATAAAAAGAACATTTTCTTCGATTTGTAGCTGTTTACACAGTTTCTTAAGCTGAAGCTCTTGCTCTCCACCACCTATTAATAATAAATATATGGGTGCAGTATGCGTTTTGTCGTACTCTTTTTTAAGAGAGGTAAAAATCCTGATAGTTTCCATATATCCTTTAACAGGAACAAGTCTTCCAAGACTTCCAACTACCTTTGCCCCACTGGGAATGTGTAGTTGTTTTCGAATACGTTGCTTGGTTTGTTCATCATCTTTTGATGAAGCTTGAATAGGTACACCATTCTTGATAATATGAATCCTGTCTCTAGATATACCCCTGCGAATCAGTTGCAATGCAACCTCATACGAAACCGCGATATAGGTGGACGATATTTGGAGAGACAATTGATCAATGTAACTAAAAAGAATCCCTAGAATTCTTGATGAATAATCAAACAATGGGTTGCTATGGTAAGTGGTAACTATTGGGATAGATGTTTTTCGTAAAGCCAATCTTCCATACATATTTGCCTTTAAACCATGGGTATGTAGAAGATCAATTCTCTGCGATATTACCCAATTTCGAATGATGGAAGGTAGAGCAGTATCCATTTTTGATCGAAGGGGATAGGATGTTTTGGAGATATTTTCTAAAGCATCAACAGAGTGGGATAAAGCACCTTCTCCTAAGGAAAAGAAAGATACCGAAACATCTTCCGAAGGTAGCTTTTCGCATAGTGTTAATATATGTCTTCTTCCGCCTCCGGCATCACCACCATCAGCAAGAATACCAATTCGAATTTTACGCATAAACATAGTATACAAAAAAACGTTTCATTTACTGCATCTGGTATACTCGCCAAACTTTCTCAACAGAACCCATTTTTCGAAGAGGATTTACCATGCGCAGATTGCAATCTGCAATTTGAGAAGCAGAGATTTTTTGAATACCCAAATGCTGAATTGCTCGATATAGGTTTTTGTAAAGAGCCGCATCTAGTGTGCTGAATGGAATGATTGAACCCAAGATTAAAACTCTTGCTTGTGTGAAATTTTTTTGATGGATTCGAGAAATTATTCGTCCAAGTCCTAGCAGGTTTTGTTTTAGAAAATCCAGTTCACTTGGATTTGATGAAATCTTTACTGGAAAACCCACCAATGCCTCATTAATATCTGGAACTGTGATACCCAGTCCAACGAGTTCATGATTATGTGTTTCTGCGATATGAATTAATGAAGGCTCCCAAAACATTGCTATTGTTTTTCTTAACAATTTTTTTTCCCCTGCACACAAAGGTGAAAACTGAGGGTGGTTAGGTGATGACCATAGCTGGTTGTAGAATTGAATTACTCGATCCACTTCATAAGACAGTGTTTTTTTGGAAGGAGAATAAATACGAATTCCTCTCTGTTGAAGATGACTTTCCAATGATCCAATACGATCTTCCATATGACAAATCCGTTGGTAATACTGATGAAAGCTATTTTTATCGACTCCAAAAGAATACCAATCATTCTTTTTTTCCCCAAACAAAGCGAAGTATTGCTGGTAATAGGGTGGATGAAAGGGCTCCATGAATGAAGGTGGATGCTGGAAGCCTTCAATTTGCAAACCAATTTGAGAGCTAGCATTAAAACGACCCGGACCTAAGATGTGATGAACTTTATGATTTCGAAGATTTTTCAATGCAGTGTTGAGTAATAAACATGCAACATGAGGACTATCAATGGATTCGAATAAACCAATCCAGCCTGTTTTTTGGATAACCTCTGAGTTTTGAATTTCATCGTATCTAGCGTCAATCCAAGCAGCAATTCGACCTACTGGAGCTTGATCTTGGTAGACCACCCAATATTGAAGATATGAAACATGCTCAGAAAAAAAAGGATTTTTTCGAGGGTGAAGCTCTTGAGTTTCAAAAAGAGGAATTTGATACTGAGACTGGTGTTGTTGATACCATGGAATTAGAAAGAAGACGTGAAAAAAGTGCGAAAAGGATTTGGCGTCGGAACTACATTGAAAACAGTCATTTTCTGTGTAACCATATAGAGCAGAACGAATTGTAAGGTTCAATACAAAACCTAGTTTTTAACAAAAGAAGGGTGTGTTTTTTTTATTTTTTCCACCTTTGGCTGGATAGATAGCTGACAATAGACCTGGTGAGGGTTCTTGGCAAAATATTTGTGGTGATAGGGTTCTGCTCGATAAAACTCCTGGAGCTCAGTAATTTCTGTAACAATAGGTTGGTGGTATACTTTTTTCTCTGTAAGATCTTGAATTGTTTTCAAAGCGAGTTCTTTTTGTTTTTCTGAAGTATAGAAAATGGCGGATCGATATTGCGACCCAACATCTGCTCCTTGCGCATTTAATGTTGTAGGATTGTGCGCAGAAAAGAAAATTGAAAGAAGTTCTAGGAAGGAGATTTTGGTTGGGTTAAATTGAATACGAATTGCTTCAGCATGACCGGTTGTATTTGTGCATACATCTTCGTACGAAGGTTTTTGGGTGTACCCTCCTGTGTAGCCTGGTTCTACAGAATGTACTCCTTCAATGCAAGAAAAAACAGCTTCCATACACCAAAAGCAACCGCCTGCAAAAACTGCAGTTTCAAATACTTGATGTTCAGTCAATGTTATATTCATAAACTCCTTACGCTATTTTCAAGTAAGTCGATATGTGGGTAATCAATTAATCGCAACTGACAAAGTAAAGAAATAGTTTTTTCTTCATCTTTAGTGAAGAATATCTTTTCACGGAAAATCTCTGGATCTAAAAGTTCTAATACTTCAACCAAATGAATATATTGTATGCGAGTTAATGTTTTCAAGAGACTCTGGATGTCTTCAATATCATCTGATTTCCGAATCTTATCAACAAACAAAACAGCCGAAATTTGGCGCATATTACGGTATTTATTTTTATATAGAGCATTTAAAAAGGAACAAAGCTCTTGAATATCTTCACACCCTCTTATTTTTTCTTGTAATACTGCAATACTGAAAGAAGAAAGTAGAATCTGAAAATTTGTTTGTTGAAGAATGGGACGCAAGACATTAAGAACCATTTCAAATTGAGACAAGGAAGGGCATTCTTGTAGTTTTTCTATATATACATTCATGGGTATCTTTGCAAGGTCAGGATACTGAATTTTGTGAAGAGTACTGAGTAGTATACCAGTATCGTGTAAATGGCTTTGCTCTCTTATTTTGTCAATAAACACCCATGCAGGGAGTGTTCTTAGAATGTATCTAAAACTACTCTTTGTACATACTTCTTTCAGTGTACATAGCAGCATGCCGATGTCTCGTAGATTCGTGCCCATCCTGATTTTTGATTCAAAAAGCATGGGAGGTAGCTTTGTGATGTAAATGTATTGGATTTCTTCTAAATACGTGAGCAATAGACCAATGCTCCGTAAATTATCGCAGGCTTCGATTTTTTCTGCGATAAGATTTGGAGGAATTAATTGGATTAATTCAAGAAAGAAAGAAGGTGATACCATGACTTGTAACGAAGAGAGGAACCAGCTAATCGTTTCTAGATTGTCGTTGTCACGTATTTTTTCTACTAACATAGCAGGTTCAATCTCACGAATATAGGGATAATTAATCACTTGCAAATCTTTGATGAGCTTACTGATGTAAGGGAGATCCTCTGTGTTTTTTATCTGATTGATAAAAATGGAAGCAGGAAGCAGTTTAATGATTACATTAAAAAGCTCACCAGAGAATGTTTCTTTTAATGTTGTTATTAAATGCCCTGTTTCAGATATGCTAGTAGAGTTTTTGATTTTCGAAGCAAATAAACTAGGAGAGATTTCATTCATATGTGGATAATGTATATCTTTTAAGAAATGAAGCAATTCAGAAACATCCTCAAGATTTGGGGTTTCTTCGATGAGGTGATGGAAGATTGTAGACGGTAACTGATTACATTTGTCATAGTGCTTGAGAATAAAGAGAAGACAACGAAGCCTGCATTGTTTTTGTAGAGAGTCTATAATGTCTTCGATAGTGGACAAAGGAAGAGAGGAAAAAACACTTTGTAGGTGTGAATTCCTAATGCTTTGCGAAACGGATTCATTAACAAATGTAGCATTCATTAAAATATTTCTGAAAAGCTGGGGAAATTCTTTGTGAGTACTTAACTGATTACATACATCAATTGGAATTCGAGATAGAACCATCATACCTTCCTCGGGGTATTTTTGTAGATAGTCAAAAAGAAAAGCATCTTGCGTTGGTTGACTTAGCTGATCTTCTGTCTCTTCGCCAAGCAGAGAAGAATTGATGTACAAATCAATAATCTGGTTTGCCAAAGAAGGATGAGACAAATAAACGTATTGAGAATTTTCAGTGGAAAATTGATGGATCAATGGCGTGAGAATACTCTTTTCAATGTCTTCTGGTGAAATTTCGCAAAAATCGATCAAGAAATCTTTCCGAATGGGGATTTCAAATTGACCTAGATACGCAATTGGTTGTAGAATATTTACTAAGTGGAAGCGTTGAATCATTTCTGAAAGAATTTCTTTGGCGGGGGCATTCATTTGTAAGGAATGTAGTGTAAAGCATAACTGAGAAATATCTCGATATTGTTCTAATATGGGGCGGTTTTCTACGATTTTTTTAATGAGAGAAATATCATAGGATTGATTTTTTAGAATCATGAGGAACCGATCTATAATCCGATTGGGTAAATTCTTGTGCAGGTTAAGCTGTATGCAGTTTTGTATAGTTGGCAAGAATGGCTTGCTTCGTAAGAATAAAACTCGTTTTTGAATGAGTGAATAATATTCTTCGTGAAAAAACTCATCATCTTGGGCTAGGTGCAGGTCATCAACAATGAGAAATGAATCTCCTTCTTCTAATAGAGATGTTAAGTCCAATAGTTCCTTTGGTTTCATTTGATTTTGTTTAAAAGAAATATATAGCACAAAGGTTCCATGTTTTGCTAATTCGTATCCAACATAATATCCATAAGTAGTCTTTCCTGTGGAATGGTCGGATTGAATCAAAATGGTCTGATTTTTATAACGATTGCGAACTTTTTTGAAAATGGGATCATTCACAATGAAACCTTTTTGAAAGTCAATCCATCGCGGATCTTGAAATCGGTAAAACTCAGGTTGTAAATACGTGTCCTTACTCAAGACGGATTCGATACAGGAATAGTTTTTCTTCAAATACTCCTGAATATGCTGGGAAATGAGATTGTGAAGATAAGAAAGTTGCTTTGAAATGGAGTCGTAGATACTAAGCGTAGAACCTTTTTTTGGATCTAGTATCCAACGTACCGTAAATCGGTGTGCAATCAGGAAAAAGCCACAGAAGAGAAGAGAGGCAAAGAAAATGGACAAGATTTCTTGGAAAGAAAGAAAAAGCTGAACATTGAGGAGTAAGATGAAAAACACAATCACATTCAAAACCGTAAGCCAGGTAGAGAATGTTTTCAGTTGGAATCGAAATATATGGATTGAATCGGAAATTTCTTTTATAGCATACTGTATTTGTTGGTCAAAGACATTTTGTATGCGCTCGATTTTATCATGAATTTGCTTTGGAGAGTCAGATTCTTCAATACAGAACGTGGAGCTAACATGAGCCAATGTTTTATGAATGAAACCAGGTTTACGAAGAAGGAGAAAGTATGATAAAAAAGTAACAATACTTTCTGTGCAAAAGAAGAGAGTGACAAACAATAAACCATTTTGCAGAATAGAGTTTCCCTGTATGGTTTTAATCATGATAGGAAACTGCTGGAATAAAAACTGCCCAACCCATGTATGAAGATAAGTAACTAAGGCGATAAACAACATTTGCTACCTTTCAGCCATAACAATGAGATTTCTCATTTGTTGGTATATACGTCATGTATGGTTTCAATATACTGAATCAAGTCATCTGCTGTATCAAATACCCTGTGGCTTTCGGGAAGAGGAGAAGGTGACGTTGCGATAAATTCTTTGTGAGAGACAAATTCCATAATTGACCAAGGATAAACTTGAGGGGGAGAAGGTGTATCTGCCTTAAAAAAATGGTTGTCATGTGGGTAGTTTTTTATTTGAAACACATAATAAGTTCCTCTGAATGAGGCGTTTTGAACCAAATAGAGGAATTGCGAGAAGTAGCTTTCGTTGCCGAAATATCGACCTCTTTCTGTAAAATAAGGGCTCTCTGTTTGTAGGTATTCATTATGCCACTGAATGAGAGACTGAATAGGGTGATGTTCCTGCGTAGATGTAATCTCAGGGTTCCACAAAGTCAGTTTTTTACGGATTCGAATCAATTCTGCCATAGCTTTCCATTTCGATGAATCCGATGGAAGATTTTCAAAAGAAAAGACCATAATAGCCCTATCACTAAATACAGTCATAGTCGGCTCCATGTCTCTATTGATCATTGAATTCACATCAAACTAAATTACTTCTTAATATTGTACCATATTTTAAGAAAATATTAGGAACAAACGTGTTGTTCGGTAAGATGGGATTGTACAGCGTTAATAAACTCCTCCGGGTGATCAGAACCTATGAATATGGTTGAATCATTTTTCAAAACAAGTTCTAGTCCAATATTGCCATGGATCAGATATGCTTTCTTTCTACCTAATCCACGGTTTCCCCAGCCACCATATTCTAAGATTGGATTACATTGTTTGATATAGACTTGTTGTATGCTTTCAAATGAGATAAATCGACGGATGAGTGTGCAGTTTAGTGACGATAGATTGATTCCATTTTGATCCACTACAGTATGTAAATTACTTGTAATCATGAAAATGGGAAACAAAATACCAATCCCAATCCATAAAACAATGACGCCTGTATCGGAGGCAGGGTTGGTTCCGACTGGAATCCCTTTAATGAGCTGTATATATGCAGTGTACCAGGCTCCTATAGTAGCTGCTAATACAATTAGCCAAACCCACCATTGATTCAACCACTGTTTTTCTTCGAATTCAATAAGGGTATTCATTAATTCTTCATTTTGACGCATAAGATCCACCTTTACTACGGAATCACAAAAGGTTGTAAACTTCGTTTAGATCATTGTAGTGGATTGTTTGTTTAAAGAAAAGAAAAATCCTATTTTGTGAGTTGAAAATTCATTAATCAACTTTTTCAATTATACTATTAACTGGGGCATAATAATTGCTCTACTAAGCCACAGGAGGTATCATATGGCAGATTTTACATATACAATTGAAGAAACGATCGGTGTTCTGTCTACCAATGCAAAAGGGTGGACGAAGGAGTTGAATAAGGTATCCTGGAGTGGACGACCACCCAAATATGATATCCGAGATTGGTCTCCTGAACATGACAAAATGAGTAAGGGTGTGACGTTAACGGATGAAGAAGTAGCGGAATTGAAGAAATTACTTCACACAATTACTTTTGATTAGCTTACATTGAAGGGGGTTTTTTTGACTATTATTGAGGTGAACAACTTAACAAAAAGATTCGGAGATTTTACTGCTGTAGATCATATTAGTTTCTCTATTCATGCAGGAGAAGTATTCGGATTTTTAGGACCCAACGGAGCTGGAAAAACAACGACCATCAATATGTTGACGGGTTTAGCTAGGCCTACCGAGGGTACTATGATCATATCCGGTCATGATGGTAATAAAGAAATGAAGAAAGTGCAAGGGTCGATTGGAATTGTACCCGATGAAAGCAATTTGTATGATGATATGAGCGGATTTGAAAATTTAACCTTTTGCGCTTCCTTGTATGGCATTCCAAAAAATATTCGAGAAAAATGTGCAATAGAACTACTGGATCAATTTGGATTAAGCAGTGCAGGAAAACGTCAATTCAAGGCTTATTCCAAGGGAATGAAGAGGAAGTTAACAATTGCAGCTGGAGTGATTCATAGTCCCTCTATTTTGTTTTTGGATGAGCCTACTACGGGTATTGATGTGGAAAGTGCTCGTCAAATTCGTAAATGGATCCGAGAACTCAATAACAAAGGAACAACGATTTTTTTAACTACTCATTATATTGAAGACGCTGAAAGGCTTTGTGATCGAATAGGTTTTATAGTCAATGGAAAGGTAGTTCGTGTAAGCCACATAGAGGATTTAATGAAAAATACCAAGGATGAAAACATTATGGAACTCTCCTTGGACCATCCCTCTGAACCATACCAGCAAAAACTTTTAGAAACTATTCCTTCTATTCGTATACAACGATCTCAAAAAGATAAAATACGGATAGAATCTGACAATCCCATTGATCTCATTCCTTTTTTACATTTTTTTCATCAGCATGGCGTGAAAATATTGGAAGCGAGAATCATCCGGCCCTCTTTGGAAGAGGTATTTGTTTCCATTACTGGTATTGAGATAGAGAAGCTGAAAAAAGAAAAAGAGGGGAAAAAGAAATGAAGAACGCAATGGCATTTTGGAATATCGTATTGAAAGACATGAAAAACTACTATCTAAAACCTCCTAATATTAGCTGGGGAATTATATTTCCAATATCTTGGACATTGATGTTTTTCATGAAATCTACCACTGGCGTCAATATTCGTGAAATTCTACCTGGTGTGATGGCACTGTCCATCCTATTTGGTACTACATCAATGCTATCTGTTACTATTACATTCGAAAGAAAGAGTCGTTCATTTGAAAGACTTCTATTAGCACCAATTAGTTTGAACTTGCTTATGCTTGCTAAAACTTCTGGTGCTATCTTTTTTGGCATTGTCAATGCCTGTATTCCCATAGTGATGGCATCTTTTATGATTCCATTGATAGATGTTCAGTGGGGATATGTATTTCTCTCTATCATCCTCATTGCAATTACATCTACATTTTTAGGTCTTTTTATTGCTGTTTCTGTCAGCGAGGTGTTTGAAGCACAAACCTTCTCGAATTTTTTTCGTTTTCCCATGATGTTTTTGTGTGGTTTGTTTTTTCCAATACAACAGCTTCCAGCTTGGATTCAACCTTTATCCTATGCTCTTCCTCTGACATATGGAGTAGATATTCTTCAATACTCGTTTAAAGGCACCCACCTCATCTCTTTACCCCTAAGTATCTTTTTGTTGCTTTTCTTTGCTATCACTCTTTTTTTCACGAGTACAAAAGCTATCCAAAAACGATGGATCTTGTAAGGCTCTACCAATTTCTTCTGCAGAAGGAATGAGACTGAATTCTCTTAGAGAACCTCTTTTTTGTGATCCTTCAGAGTTACATCTATCCTCCATATATATTGATGAAAGCTTGAAATCCATCGGTATACTTCCTATTGAGTACTTGGGAATGAAAATTGGGTCGCTTAATGTAGCATCAAAGCGTTATAATCAAATACCCAAAGAGATACAAAAGGAACTGACAAATATTATATATTTCATAGGAAGCTCATTATCCCGCATTATTGAAGTCTCGAAGTTAAAAGCAAACGAAGAGATTCTTCGTGAAACAATTCACCAATCCTCTGATGGTATTGTCATTATGGATTCACATTTTCATATCATATCCAATAATCAACGGATTAAAAACTTACTTGAGAAATCGTCAGAAAATATCCAAGAACAGTTTTTCTGGGAAGTGCTATGCAATATGCATCCTGTTGAAGATCGTTCCGAAAAGAGAATTCAGAATTACCAAGCATTGATAGAGAAAGCATACAACGCGGACCCAACCAAAAATCACATATTGATAAAAATGAAGGTTAGAAGAGGTAATGATCTAGATTCCATTTATGAAATCTCTTTGTTTCCCATACAGTTGCAAACGAAGAAGATGTTCGGAGCATTCATCCGTGATATTACCAAACAGGTAGAAATTGAGTCTTTGAAGAATCTAATCATTAACAATGTTTCACATGAAATGCGAACACCACTCACTGCTATGCGAAGTAGCGTGCATTTATTGATGGATTCCTCCGTGGGTCCCATTAACGAACAACAGAAAAATATTATTTCCATTTGTCTTCGCAATATCGATCGACTTTCTAGCTTCGTTGACAATATCTTAGATTTCCAGCAAATCAATGACTGTTCTTTTTGTTTAACTCTTCAAAAACGCGATCTTAGGAAAGTATTGTTGGAATCCACACATTTTTTTGCTTCCATTGCATATGACAAGAAAGTTGAAATTCAAACCGATATTCCTTCTTTCCCCATCGAAGTAAAAATCGATGAGAAACACTTTAAAAAAGCTTTATTTGCCATTATTGCAAATGCAGTAAAACGTACACAAAACGGATCCATCAAGTTGACCGTGGATTTTTTGCCTATGCAAGAAAAACTACAAATACATGTTTGCGATACTGGCAGAGGAATGCAGCCTTATGAATTACAAGATATGTTTACTTCACATACTCTTCACGAACCGTCAATTGATTTTACTAATCGAAATTTACTAGGTATTAATTTGGCCTTATCCAAAAAAGTCATTGAGCTACATCGTGGCTCATTATGGGCTACTTCTGGACAAAAAGAAGGTTGCAATATCCACATTGAAATACCATTTGAAAAGTCATCATTTACGTAACTTTTTAAAAATATCAAATTGAAAAAACCAAAAAAAAATGGATAAGTATTCCCAAACCCTTTTAAACGTGTATAGTTGAATTGTAACTTTTTTTTCTTTTTTTAATTCGTTTACCTGTTTCAGCTTTGCTGGCAGTATCGTAGAAAGGAGTTTTATATGCAGTGGTATTTAATTCCGTGGAAAAAGTATGCTATTTTTACTGGTAGAGCTCGACGTTCTGAGTTTTGGACCTTTACTTTAATCAATATTGTGATTGGGGCTATTTTAAACTACATTCCTCCTACCTATATGCAAAATGGAACAACCTATTCAATCTGGAATTCCATTTTCAGCTTAGTCATTCTTATTCCTTCTCTTGCTGTGCAAGTTCGACGACTACATGATACCGGAAGAAGCGGCTGGCACTGGTTTTGGTGGCTACTCCCCATCATTGGTTGGATTATTTTGCTGGTTTTCTTCTTTCAAGATTCTAAACCAGGCGACAATGAGTATGGTCCAAATCCAAAGGTAGAAACGAACTAGAATTATTTTATCGTTGGGGTTGATTGATTCGTTGTATGCGAAGATCAACCCCTTTTTCTTTTATCTCGCTCATTTCTTTGAAATCCCATTTTTGCCTGCTAAAATACTTTTGAATTGGGGCAGTAGTTCAATTGGGAGAACACGTGCTTCGCAAGTACGAGGTCGGGGGTTCGATCC
>CAZOYI010000189.1:0-6782 GCA_964583965.1 uncultured Caldisericota bacterium | reverse complement strand
GCTCATAGAACAAGGGCATCTCGATGCTGCGGGGAACGCTGCCCCAAGCTGCCTGATGCAGCACGTAGTCGACTCCCTCGGTAGCACCAAAACACGTCTGATAGTCGGTGATGTCTCCCTCGATGAAGGTGAATCTGGGTTTATCCAAGCATGGTTCGATGTTCTTCAGGAATCCGTTGGACAGGTTGTCCAGACACCGGATGGTATGCCCCATCTCCAACACGGCCTCGCAGAGGTTGGAACCGATGAAGCCTGCGCCTCCGGTGACCAGGAACACCGAGCCTTCAGGAAAGACCAACTCCCGATAATTCATCCTACAGGCTCCAGTACCGATATCCGGCTTCCACCATCCGCCTGCGGTCAAGGATTGACTTAACATCCATGACCACTTTCTCTTGGTTGGGCACAGCATTGAACAGCCGGTCAAGATCCTCCATGCCCATCTGGCTGAATACGTCGTGCGAGACGGCGACCACCAAGGCATCAACATCGAATATGGCCTCGAAAGGAACGAAAGTGATGCCATAAAGTTTTTTCGCCTCTTCGGCATCGGCCACGGGGTCGCAGACCTCGGCTTCGATGCCGTATTCTCTGAGCTCGGTGATGATGTCGATAACCTTGGTGTTGCGGGAATCGGGACAGTTTTCCTTGAAGGTGAATCCAAGGACTGCAACCTTGGCTCCTTTGACCTGTGACCCCACAGCTATGAGATTCTTCACCACGTGCTCTGCCACATGCTTACCCATGGCATCATTGATCCGCCTGCCTGCGAGTATGATCTGCGAATGGTACCCCAGCTGCTCAGCTTTGTAGGTGAGGTAGTAGGGATCCACGCCGATACAGTGGCCTCCCACCAGCCCAGGGAAGAACTTGAGGAAGTTCCACTTCGTGGAAGCTGCTTCCAATACTTCCTTCGTGCTGATACCCATCTTGTTGAAGATGATGGACAGCTCGTTCATGAAGGCGATATTGATATCCCTTTGGCTGTTCTCGATCACTTTAGCAGCTTCAGCTACCTTAATGGACGAGGCTTTGTAGACTCCCGCCTCCACCACCAGTTCATACACTTGAGCAATGGTATCACATGTCTTCTGATCCATACCTGATACAATCTTCGTGATGGTTTCCAGGCGGTGGACCTTGTCACCCGGGTTGATCCGCTCAGGAGAGTAGCCGACAAAGAAATCGACTCCGCAAATCATCCCTGATTCTTCCTCTAGGATCGGAACACAGATATCCTCGGTGACCCCGGGGTAAACGGTTGACTCGAAGACGACAATGGATCCCTTTGTGAGGTTCCTGCCCAGTATACTGGAAGCACCCTTGAGGGGAGAGAGATCAACAGTTTTAACTTATCGCGTTGGTCTTTGTATTCGACGTAGAATCGAGGAATAGCAGAGTAAAGAGAAAATGAAACCAAGAAAGTTGATACACTGAGGAATGAATGAATTAAATTGGTGATACCATAATCGTTTGGAGATAGATAGGCAGTATATAAAGGTAGTAGAAAAAACCCAAACGCTTTAATCAAAAGAGAACTGAAAGTATAATAGAACGAGTTGGCTAAAACAGTTTTCTTTTCACTCATACAATGCTCATTGTCTTTTCCTCAGTGGTAAAGTCCGTTCCTCACTACTTCCCAATGAGCTTCACACTCAATATAATTCTGAATCGCGAGTAGCTTTTTTTTTGGGTATAATAGTTTGATGAGTTTCCCTTTGAAAATATGTCGATCTATCTTGGACACCCACTTACAAAACGGAGAAAACCCATATAGATAATTTGGGAGAAGTCTCTTTGCTAAGGTTGAATAATTATTCTCTATGAATCTTGGTTGTTTAATCTCTTCTGATCGTTTCTGAAACGCAGTAAGAATAGATTCTGCTTCCTCCCCTTGAGCGAGAGAAACCGTGCCCGAACCATCAAGATGCCTTCGAATAGGAAGAAAGTCAATCGAAGAAGTGCCATCACCCACTTTATAGGATATCAACAAGCTCTCGACAGACAGAGGATTCTTCGTATCGAAAATAAAATTCCCTTGCCCATATACAATATCTCCATTCAGATACCGTTCATAGGCACCAATGCAATGACTATGTTGACACACGACAAGGTCAGCACCTTTCTGAACTAAATGTCGACAAACCTTCTGTAGCCCAGGTGAGGGATATTGATAGTATTCCTTTCCACCATGATAGAGCACAATTAGTATATCAAGTTTGCATTCATCTTTCAGAGATTTTATTATATCTCCTGTTTCGAATGGATCAAAAGGATTAGCCCCAGGTCTTTCTTCTGTTGCTATAGTAAACTCATGCTCAGCACAAGCATAGAAACCGATTCTCCAACCCTTTTCCTCTACAATATGGATTGATTGTGCTGCATCTTTTAGATTCTTTCCAACCCCAACATAAGGTATATCATAATCTGATAGTAGAGAAAGTGTATCTAACAACCCCTTCTCTCCATAGTCTAAGATATGATTATTAGCCAAACCAATCACAGTAGGATTTAAAGCTTTAATACCTTTTATTGTTTCTGGAAGAGCCCGTAAGTTTGGTCCGCACTTAGCTATCGGAGTATCACTTGTAGTGAGTGGGCACTCTAGATTAACTGAAGAAACATCTGCCTTCTGAAAAAGCTCGTTGAGAGCATCGCCTAATAAGGAAGACATTCCGCCCTTTACAAAGAGTTCTTGATTTGTCTTTGTCGGGACCAAGTCTCCAGCGATTAGTATTGAGAGAGGTTTATCATTCAAAGAAATTTTCCCTTCATTTATCAATCATATTTTAAGCTACAGTATCAACTGATTTCCCAGATCAAAATCAAAAGAGTCGGGTATAAATCGTGAGTAACCTGATGTTGTAAAGAAAGTAAATTCTCCCATAAAGAATGTTTCCCCCGTCCCCAAAAAGTCTATTCGAACATGGTTCATCCCCGCCGACAACTTTTCTGAGATTGCCTTCATCTCGTTAAAATACTTTGGACGTTTTGGGGGACCATTCTCATGTGATCTATATACTGCATCATTAACTCTTAAATCCATATAATCTAAATCAAAATAATTCTGATACTTTTTATAATTCACTGTATACTGAATTTTACAACAATACGGATTCCCATTAAAACAGTAAAACTTAAAATCAGTAGGCAATTCACCCTCATTTGGAAGCAACTCTTCACAGATGATTCTCGGCTTAACATTCTTATATGGCCATTCTCGAGTTCCAGGATAAGGATTTTTCTTCATCCACTTATTAAACTTTTTTCGAAGAGCTTGTTTATCAACATCATCTTTGTTTTTAACAATATGATTACATCCACAACCTTGGGTACATTTCATGATGAAAGAATCAGGTAAAACATCCCAATCAATTTCATCAAACGAATCATATACTCCATAAAGTTTGACAAAATGTCGCTCATCTATCTTACCTTTCAGAAAGTTACGCACTTCATATTTATCAACAAGCTTTGTGTACAGAGGATTTCTATCATACAGCTTAAGCCACTGAAGTTTCTCAGTGAATCTTTGTGGATGAGTAATATGCAATCTTCTTCCGGTAGACCCCTTATAGCTTAACTTTAGAAACAACAAATCTGGCATCCAATTGAGAAAACCATACTTCCCAAGTGTAGTTATAAAGAGACATGGATTAGTTGCTAGTAACTTCATAGCCGTTATTAGTTTATTCATTGAATTATATGGTACCTCTCTTTGAATTCGTTCTGCTTAACAACAACCCACCTATGAGATAAGAAAATAGTAGTGAGGAAAGAATCGAGTAGAAGTGTATTACACCGACACCTAAAAAAATTAAAATTCCATACAGTACTATCCCATCATATGCAAAACGTCGTGATAACTTTTTTTTCGTTAACAGAGTAAGTTTGTAAAAAATAGATAGATATGTACTAAAATACAGCATTGATCCTAATAGCCCGGTCGTTGACAAGGCCTCTGCAAACGTATTGTGTGAATAGGTTCCAAAAGAGGATGCATAACGATAATTACCCAATCCAATTCCAAAAAATGGAGACTTTTTAAGAAGTTGTAAACCTTCCTTGATCATATTAACACGTGTAGTATTAGACCCTTCATCGAAAAAAGTAGAGAACCGACGAAAGATGTAAAACGTCTCTAAGTAGGTTTTCCCTATCCAGAATAACCCAAGAACTACTAAAATAGAACCAAATATGCTGAATAATTTTTTAAAAACATTGCCGTTTTCAGAAAAAATGAATGTAAAAATCAGTACAAGGACTATTGCCAAAAAGGATTTCCTTGAGCCCGAAATCAAAACGACTATAATACTTGTTACCATAAGTAAAAAAAGAAAAACTATCCTAATTAAAAAAACTCGTTTGGTTGTTTCTTTTTTTTCTTTTATAATTCTCCGCATTAACGTCGTCTGAATAAAAAATGCAGCAACTTGTGTTAAGCCAACACTGTTTGGGTTGATCTTTGAAATACTATTCTTATACATTTCCTCTCGACCTGCTAAAGCTAGTTGTAGATTACCAACTCCACTTAACACAACCACAGACATTAGAAATGCTATGCCAACAACTAATAATTCAATATAGCGAAGACTGTTATCATAGTAGGTGATTGCAGTCAAACAAATCATCAATACAATAGTCTGAGCTAGTGTAAAAGCTGTGTTTATTAGCACTGCTGTATTCGAAGCCACAAAAAATCCAGAAACCAGAGAAAAAAAGAAAAAAATGATATGCATGACTATTTCTAAAGGGAATATATGATTAATAATTTGATTTGTTCGAATATAGAAAATGAAAATAGATAATCCAAGCAAAAAACCTATAAGCAGTAGTAAGTTTGGTATTTGATAGTAATGTATTGATATGTTAATATGAAATAGTAACACAAAACTCAAATATTTTGCAGTCCTTATTTCATGTAGTTTTATTCGCATTATTTGCTACTTTCCCTGATATTTTAATCAAGCATTCGGGTAATCATTTTTCATTGTTATACTCAAACACATTTTTCTATAAACTGAAGAACGCTAGCAGCACGTTGACTAATATCTAAACTATTCCTGCATTGTTCGGCTCCATTGCTCAACCGTTTGCGCAACTGCTCATCTATATATAGTTGTGTGATAGCATGGTGAAGTCCTTTTATACTCAAAGGGTCAATTAAAATCGAAGAAGTTTCATCAAGGATATCATGATTAAAAGCTAAATCCGAAGAAACAACGGGAAGCCCACAAGCAAGAGCTTCCACAATCGCATTGGAACATCCTTCTGCCAGAGTAGGTAGAACAAATATATCTGAACTGCACAGGTATTCTACTACTCTTTCATGTGGGAGTCGCCCAGAGAACAAGACATCCTCACCTTGAGGTTTTTGGGGTCCATCTCCAATATATATGACCTTAACTGCAGGATCACCAATACGCCTAACAGCTTCTTGCAATCGTAAGGGTCCTTTTCTTTCAATAAAAGCTCCAGTAAATGAAATGATAAAAGCATTTTGTGGGAAATTCAATTTCTTTCTCATCTCCTGCTTATCATGCCTTATAAATTTCGAAACATTTATTGCATTAGGAAGAATAATACTTTGTACAGTATTCCCTAATCCTAAATCCCAAGATTCACGTAAGTTCTTTGTAGAAACACTTATTACACCTGACAACTTATTCATACATTTTTTTATAAAATAATCAGGATACTGCTTTGTAACCCAAATCTTACTTTCTCCTGTTGCAACAACAAAAGGAATTTCATGCTTATCAGCTATTTCACCCGCTACAACCCCACTGTTCCAAAAATGTGCATAAAGAATATCAGCATCAGGAGAAATCTTTTGAAAAGCTTTTAGTATAGCGTATTTTGATATGTAAGCTGATATCGACCAACCTAATACATTTAGATTTGAAAAAGAAATGACTTTAGGCTGATATATAGAGATTTTATTACCATTTTGTGTTTTATCAAACCATGATACAGGTCTAGGTTTTTTTTTCCTTAAAAAACTGTGTGTGATACTTTGCGTTGCAAAAACAGTACAGTTAATTCCGCAATCTGCAATAGCATGTATTAACTCTGCAACAAACGTGAATTGCGGATCATTTTTTGTTGGGTAACCTGGCACGATAAAGCATATATTCTTAATAGACATTTTTATTGTTTCCTGAATATTCTGAGTTGTTCTGTTATTTTTGGCAACAGGGCTAAAACCTTCATTAGTGGATATTCACACGTTCTTTCCCTGTTGGGAGTTGATATCTACTCGTACCTCATGATCTCTGTATAAAGTCCTTCAACCATAGCCTTAACACCCTGAATAGAGGTCAAGTTACGTATCTTCACATATTCACTGTCTTCATTGTGATGTACTTCTGTTGATTTCCAATAGCCAGAGGCAAATGATATCAAACTGGTTTTCATGAGATTCGTTCGTGAGCTATTCATATGAGTCTCAACATTGATGCTGCATGCTGAGACCATCACATCACACTCATGCTCCAGGAAGAAACGATAGTTATTTTCTATGATCGCTAACGTATCACCAGCGGTACAAATAGCTACTGAGAATCCCTGATCATTCTTGAGTAGGACACGTTGATCGAATCCTTGATCTTGTGACATGACAACTTTGAAGTCATTTTCTTTCTTCAGATATTCGATAACTTTTCGAAGTGTAGTCGTCTTCCCACTATTAGGGATAGAGTACAATAATAGTTGCAATTTGCTGGTAGTTGAAAAAGGTCATGAGAAGCTCCATACTAGGGTTCATCACAACCATCCAGGAG
>CAZOYI010000188.1:0-2107 GCA_964583965.1 uncultured Caldisericota bacterium | reverse complement strand
CAATAGCAACAATATTCCCTTCTGGGGTTAGTTGGGCATTGTAGTATTGCAACCCATCTAAAAATCCAAAAGAGGTAATATCATGATTCTTCCAATAATTGGTTACCCATTGTTTGTCACCTTGATTATTGGTTTTTAGTAGTGCGCTACTTGTCAGAGTGAAGAGTCCATCTGTAGATGAAGAATGCAAAAGTTTTCCCACTTGAGGAGTACCCTTGTAGGAAATATTCAGATCAGGGCTAATTGATCGCATCCATTGGAAAGAAAAGTTCTTCTCTACATCCAATGTCCCCTCTTGAAGATCTTGTTTTAGATTCAAAGAATCAGATTGTTCTGTATACTCATCTCGACAACCAGAAAAACTAACCACTACACACAGTAACATAGCGAGTAACACAGTCATCCATGCTTTCATTTTCACCATTCTCTCCTTTTGGGGCAATCTTGTAATCTTCAAGGATCTTCACATCTTTTTGATTGCTCAACCGGAACAACATCTATTACTCTATTGTAGATTTGTCTCAATCTTTTCTCAATTCTAGATCAATGGCTACGATTTGAGAGATGGAATCGGTATACCGTGCTTCCGGTGTTGTAGTAGCGCATAGTAGAAGCATCCCGCTATTGGACACGGTCACCTGATTAAATCCTGTTTCACATACATTCGGAACGTGCTGAATAGAATAGTCCTCCCCAAGAAGATTCTTAATATCCCAGTACTGAAGGATTTCTCCTGTTTCACTATTCATATGACACACATACCGATCTTGTAGGATAAGCACTACAGTTTGATCTGTTAAAAGAGTACTGTAACCAGTTACATTTTCAGCATACCAAATTGGTTTTTTAGAAAATGATTGAAGAGCAAATGCTTGTTTACTACCCTTTTCATACATAAACATTCGATGGCTAGTTTTGTCAATGAGGTGATCTCCATATTTACCAGGGTACACTCCCTGAGAAACAATCTTGCCGGTTGGTATATGAATGTCATAGTAATTCATCTTTCTAAGAAAAAGCTCAGGCAATTGTGCAGATAGGGTATATAATGTGTCTCCTCGTAAGAAATGATCCACACTAAGGGTACCGAAATTCAGTCTTTTCTTCCATTCAATGGACCGTTTTTCTAGGTTATAGGCATACAAGGTTTGGTCAAAACCTTCCAGAGACTTTGGGAAAATATTGAATACACCTATTCCATTGCAGGGAAAGGATAATGGGTGAAAGACCCTTACATACGAGTATTTTTTTTGTAAGACCAGATCCTTTTCCCAAGTCAGCTTACCTGTTTTCTTGGATATAGCCCGAATATATATGTCCCATAATCTATCGGTATTGGTATGGTACGTACAGATAGGATAGGTAATAACCTCGTCATCTTGCAGCAACCCTCTAACAAAATAGGAATTTTCGAGATCTGAATCTTTATCAAACTCTGGAAGATCCAGTTTCCAAAGGATTGAGTTTCCTGCAGGAGAAGATTGCACGGCAACCATTTTACCCTCTAAGACTAAGTAGTAGACAGCGGGATGATTGGGCGTAGTAGTATCAGGGTTGTTACAATCTGGGAAGACCAACATTGGTTTTCCATCTGACTCAGAAGTAAAAATTGGATCTTGAAAAGTCTGCTGTACGGCTCCTGTTTGTAAGTTGTATTCACAATAGCTAGAATTATTCTCATCGTAGGATCCTGACACAAGCACATTAGAAGAGTGTATTTGAATAGACAGTAAATTATCTATAGGATCTGATACCCAAGCATAATCGGAACAGACTTTTTCCGCTATTGTCTGATCCCCCGGTTCTGTCATCTTGATAGGGGTTGGTTGAAAAACACCATATAGGGTTCCAACGACTGAGAATAAAGTAAACCGCAATGTAGTGAATAAAAGTATGAACACACAAATGACCAGAATGCTTAATCCAATAATTTTTCCAATAGATTTAATCACGTTTTTTCGCTTCATGGTTAAGCCTCCAATTTCATTCTATAAAAAACCAAATGTACTTTTTTAGGTCCTCCATACTTTCATCAAGGAGTATTCATAATCCAATTAAACACAAAGAGATTATAGAACTATGTAAGAAATTTACAAACTTTTTTCCA
>CAZOYI010000187.1:0-1597 GCA_964583965.1 uncultured Caldisericota bacterium | reverse complement strand
GCATCATCACGATAACCAGGCGCATTATCAAAAGTTACTTGCACTTTCTTACCGGGTGCTATTGTATGAATTGTTAATGGTTGGCTCAAGGATGCTTCTCCCCATTTAATAACAACTTTATTGCTTGTAGCCACCTTGCTTTTCCAGTTCTGGATCCACAATTGGAATTCGTATGTACCAGGCTCTTGAGGAGCTGCAAATTCAAGTGTTCCGCTTTTTTGTCCTTGTAACCATTGATACGTGATTCTCTTTTGGGTTGCTGTGTTGTACAATCCGATTGAATCATCGGCTGCACCAGAAGCACCCGAAAAGGATACTTCGATGTAGTTGCTTGGACCAATTTCAATAGAAGCGGGTGTTGCATGCAAGCTTTGGGCAAAAACCGTATTAATAGAACTAAACAACATCGCAATGACCAACACAAAAACAGTGGAAAGAACAACAAAATAACGATTTAGTTTCATTGGGCTTCTCCTTTTCGCACTTTTGGTCACAACATAAAAAAAGTACTAGTCCTACTAAAAATAATACATCTCCACTCCCATAATGCAATGAAATCAATCGTTTTTCATTCTATCAAATCTGCAATCATAGTATATTCAGTAGCTGGCAACTATGCACGGAGGATATAAGAACTCCCATGGAGGGAACTAGTACCTGTCCTTATGACGATATTGACCTGTGACTCTTCAAGCAAGTCGCATGTCCCACTGAGAAACAAGAAGAACTCCTCCTATTATCGAAGTATCTTGCAATGTAACAAGAAACCTCTACAATAGTAACGAAATCATCTACGGATGAAACCTTGCCTTACAGTAAAGGAAGATCAAATGAATACAAAAGAATTGATGAGTGAAATTAACAGCCAAATTCAAAATAACGCCAATGTTCGAGTCGTCTTTGGAGAACCCATTGATAGAGGCAGTCTTACCATCATACCAGTAGCCAAAGTTCTAGTCAGTGGAGGTGGAGGCAGTGGGAGTGGCGGAGCCATCTGCATCCCCACCGGTAAATTTAATATTTCTCAAGCACAATTCCAACCAGATATTGTTCATAATACCCCTACAAATGAAAAGAAAGATGTTCCTTCATCAGGCTTCAGCAAGGGCATCGGACTCAGTATTGAGACCTACCCTTTGGGGTATATTGAAATAAAAGACGACCATGCAAAATTCAAGCCTATTGAAGATGCTACTAAAACGTCTATTGCAGGTATCTTACTAGTGGCCTTTAGTATCTTTTCCGTTTTTCGTTTTATGAACAATGTCCTGCGCGTTTCAAAGCACAAACCAAAAATGATACAAGAAAAAGGGACCAAAAACGAAAACATCTGAGCATATCAGGAAATGCAGCTCTTATAAAACACCATTGATTTCTATTGGAGGGCAAAGATAGGACTTTCTAGTATAGGAATCCCGCTAGGTATAGAGGAATCTTATTATTAAACCCTATCTCAATGCCATCTAAAAGAAGATAACCCCTGTCAACATGTTGAATATGTCGATTGGTTTTATTCTTTCCTCCCACTTCGAAATAGTATGCAAGACCTTCCTTTTCTACGACAAAATCCATGGGACTAGAGAAATATAGGGTAAAT
>CAZOYI010000186.1:0-15066 GCA_964583965.1 uncultured Caldisericota bacterium | reverse complement strand
GTGGGATTTGTACAACCCAATCCTCTTGTCGGGGCAGCGCTGGTTCAAAACAATCAGCTTATCAGTGTTGGTTATCACCGTAAATGGGGTGAAAAGCATGCTGAAATTGATGCGATCGAGCAGGCATTGCAAAAGGGGGTCTCGCTTGATACGTGCACACTGTATGTTACTTTAGAGCCCTGCGTTCATAAAGGCAAAACACCTCCTTGTGTAGATCGCATTATCCATGAAAGAATTCCAAATGTTGTTATTGGACTACAAGATCCAAATCCCCTCGTATGTGGTAGAGGACTTCAAATCCTTCGTGATCACGGAGTCAATGTTACTGAGAAAATTCTGACGGAACCAATTCGGGAAGCTAACCGAATGTATTTGAAATGGATGACAAAAAAAACACCTTGGATATCATTAAAACTCGCACTTAGTTTAGATGGTTTCATAGCTTCAAATGCACTTTCATCAACGTGGATTTCTTCCGAAGAATCTCGAAAAACTGTACATCACATGAGAAAAGAACATGCTAGCATTCTAGTTGGAGCAGGTACTATACTTCAGGATAATCCACAATTAACCGTTCGAGAATGTAATCAAATCATTTCTACTCCTATACGGATTATCCTGGATCGGAAGAATCGAATCAAAAATTCTTCCTACCAAGTTTTTTCTCTCCCTGGGAGAACTTTATTATTTTCACCAAAAGCACTTTTTCACTCACCCAATCTAGAACATATCCACCCTCCTGATTATTCTTACTCTACCCTACAAAAGTTGTTATTTGAAAAAAGCATTCAATCTGTTCTCATCGAAGGTGGCTCAAGCGTTGCTAGCGAATTATTTCTCGGGGTGGATCGTTTCTACTTTTTTTTAAGTCCCATAATTTTGTCACAGGGATTATCTCCTTTTCGATTGACTACACAATGCAACTTGTCCACCAGAAAGATTACCCCTTTAGAGTCTGATATCCTATGGGAGCTAGAGCCATGTTCACCGGAATCATAACCCATGTCGAAAGAATAACTCACCTGACTACAGAGAAGATAACCATCCCGAACGTATTGGATGGAGTTTGCATTGGGGATAGCATAGCAATCAATGGAGTATGCTTAACAGTAGAGAGAATCCAGCAAAACAAGTTACAGTTTCACTGTGGTCCCATCACAAAGAAAGAAACCAATTTGGGTTCTGCTTCCTACGTAAATATTGAACGGGCATTACAGATTGGGGATTCAGTAGGGGGTCATTTTGTAACTGGGCACATTGATACGCAATTGCGGTTTCTCTATTCCACCAAAACCTACGATGGTGTGCTTCTGTATTTTTCTTGTTCAACAGAACATTACTTCATTGTTCCAAAAGGATCTATCTCTATCAATGGTGTCAGTCTAACAATTTCTCACATCTCTCTGGACACATTTGCAGTTCAAGTGATCCCTCATACTTTGCAACGAACGAATCTTCACAGACTAAAATCGGGGGAGCAAGTCAATGTTGAGTATGATATCTTCGCTAAATACGGAAGGGCATATTATGGACATTCAAGAAGTTAAACATTGTTTCCATCACCATAAACCAATTCTTCTATATGATCCAAAAAGGGAAAATGAAGTAGATTTTGTGATCCCCAATACTTGCATCCATGAATCTACATTAAATTTCATGCTACAATATGGTAAAGGCTTATTGTGTTGTGCAGTAGATCAAGATGTTTTATTGAAAAAAGGATTTTTCCCGCTTCCTTCTAATCACAAAGATTCTCTTTCCACAAACTTCTTTATCCCAGTAGATCATCATTCGGTCAATACTGGCATCAGTACAAAAGAACGTATTACAACGCTGCACTCATTGGCACAATTGAAGTCAATTGAGGATTTTATCTACCCTGGACATATATCTATACTAGGCGGTATCGGACTAAACAATCGAAAAGGACATACAGAAGCAGCACTTGAGCTTTGTGAGTTGACAGACTATCCTCGAATCGTAACAATCATTGAATTATTGGATCACCACGGGGAAAGTCATTCAATATCTTACGCAAAGGCAATCGCTAACGATTTTCAACTCTCTTTTTGCTCAATTCAAGATGTTTTCATGCACAGTATTCAACGAAAGTCTTTTGTTAAAATGGTCAGTCGTGCTAATCTTCCAACGGAATTTGGCAATTTTGTCATTGTTGGTTTTGAGAATCAACTTGACACAAGAGAACACTTTGCATTAGTAAAAGGTAATGTAACAACAGGTGAAGTATTGGTGCGAATTCACTCTGAATGCGTGACAGGAGATGTATTCCACTCCAGGAAATGCGATTGTAGGGACCAATTGGTCAATTCCATGAAACTACTTGAAAAAGCGCAAAATGGAGTACTCATCTATTTGCGCCAAGAGGGTCGAGATATTGGCATCACGGATAAAATCAAAGCTTACGCACTACAGGAACGTGGATTTGACACCTATGATGCCAATTTACAAATAGGCCATGACGCAGACGAAAGAGATTATGCGGTTGCTGCACAAATGATCCAACAATTACAGATCCAATCTGTAAAACTCATCACTAACAATCCATCCAAAATAGAAGGTCTGCGTCAATATGGGATCAATGTTTGTTCTGTTCAGAATGTATACGGATCCACTACAGAATTTAATCAAAAATATCTTGAAACCAAAGTACAACGGTTTCACCATACTATACCAATCAAATGAACAAGGAGGAATTTCATGAATCATTACAAAGGCGTATTTTCAGGAAGTGGATGTAACATTGCGATTGTTATATCTCGTTTTAATAGCCAGTGTACAACAGCTTTACTAGAAGGAGCACATGATTGCCTGATTCGTCACGGAGTAGCGGATGAGGATATTGATGTTTACTGGGTGCCTGGTGGATTCGAGATCCCCTACACACTACAAAGAATAGCAAGTGTTAAACAATATGATGGGATTCTCGCTTTAGGTACAATTATTCGAGGAGATACTCCTCATTTTGATATATTGTCTCATGAAGTTACAAAAGGAATTGCACAGCTCAGTCTATCCTTGTCACTCCCAATTGGTTTTGGGATCATCACTGCCGATACATTAGAACAAGCTCTACAAAGATCCGGTGCAAAATTTGGCAACAAAGGCTTTGAAGCAGCTCTCAGCATGATAGAAATGATCCAATTAACCAAACAGATTCAAACCAGAGACTGAAACTTTTCCATGTTTGCTATCGTATAATACAAGTAGTAAGAATACATTGATTTCCTGAGAGGTTGTTATGCAAAGAAAATTTGGTTTTAAAGTGATTACTCTTTTTGTAGTAGCAGTTTTGTTTTGCTCCTATGGTTTATCTCATTCGTATGCGGCAGGGCAAAATTCTCTATTCTCCCAATCCACAAAAAAACAAGTTGTTATCTCCTCTGATCCAAGAATTGAACTGATTTCAGTACTTCAGATGCTCATCGGGGCATGGCCCATGACTACACTCGATTTTGATTACATGCGTGAAGTGCAAGATACATTTTACCCCCATTACCAACACCCTGTTGTACGTCAATTTGCATATATGTGGTATATGTATGGTTTTTCACAAGAAATACCCTCCACTTGCATGCTGCATCTCTCAGAACCACCAGAACTAAAAGTGCAAATTCCATTCACGAAAGAGATTATTGATCGAGCCGGAGGAGAGAGATCTTTAAATGATTTTTTAGCATTACTTCGAGATTTTGCTGAAAAGACTGACTTCATGTATTTTTACCAAGATCATTTGTCTTTTTACGAAAGCATCGTAGAGTTGGCTGAAAAAAAGCTGGAAACAAAAAACACCATTCCTATGCTAGAGGACTATTTTGGATTCTCTGATCGTAGTTATGAGTTAATCCTTGTACCTTTGTTTCATGAAAACGGTTACTCAACACATGTCAACCAAAAATACTATGCTCTTCTTGGACCCTATGATGTAGATGAACAGAAAAACGAAAAACTTCCTTACTGGAAAGATTCAGAGGGTCTACATAAGCAGCTTCTAAAAAGCTTCAGTTATGCATTTGTTCATCCGTTTGTTCGGCAAAACCATCAATTGATAACAGGAACAGAAAAGCTACTCATCCCAATTCGAAGAAAAATGATGTATGTTGATATTCAAACGTGGTCCCAATGCTTTACTGAACATATAGTACGTACAATATCTCAGCGATTTACTTTACAAGAATATGGAGAAAAAGACTGGGAAGAACAACGTCAAAAAGATGTCAGTGATTCTTTTGTCTATATAGACTATATCCAAAGATGGTTACAAAATTATGAGAATAATCGATCCTTCTTTTCTACCTTTGACGATTTTTTCCCAGTTTTGTTAAACAATATTCAAACCTTGTGTGAATACCCATTTATTCCCACAGAATTAACTATTGTTAATGCATCGGAGAATGGAGTGCAGTTGGCTTGGATCAATAATGCCATTGAACCCAATTCGGTTTCTGTGCTTCGAAGAACAAAGAAAGAAGAATTTACAGTCATTCATGAGATGGAAGATCCTCAAATGCAGGCTTGGACAGATTCTAGTGTTGAAAGAGGAAAACACTACATTTATGCAATCGCTGTAAAAGGGGACAAGGGAGAAATTGTATCTGTAGGAATAACAGCAGTAATCCCCACCAACCCACCTTTAGCTCCCACCCACATCTCTACTACTGTTGATGAAACCACTGTCTCTTTTTCTTTTTTGTACTCATTTAAAGCAGAAGGTTTTGCTCTATTTGAATGGAATGGCAAAGAAACTAACCTTATCGTTACGAAAGAATACGAAGATACTGAAAATCAAACTCTAATCGTGGAGGATCTTGCTCCTGGGAAGCATACATTTTATATCTGTTCCTACATTACGATCCAAAACAGTGACCAAGAAAATGAAATTTTGTATAGTGCTCCTTCGCCTCTAATCAACATTACAATCCAAGAGAAGTAAAGGACAATTACAACTTACAACAGACAGATGCTGCAGAAGTTTTCTCATGAAGAAATTTCTTCACGGTTTCATATGCTTTTGAAACTTGCAATGAAGCAGGAATAGTATTGATAAACTTTTGCAGCAGTTCCTGCTTCTGCAGGTAGAAGAGTGACTCTATATAATACAAATCGTACACCCAGGATAGTTGTAGCAATTTTAAATCCATCAAAGTTCCTACGTGTTTGTATTGCACACATTTTTGCTGAAAAATGGAATCTAGAATTACAGGATTCACGACTTGTGTGTCAGGAAGATCCAAAATATAGTGTTCTTCGGACATGATACGGTAAATGTCTAACTTATCAGCATCACGAATCAACTTGCAAAATGTTAAAATTCGACCTTGAACAGATGAGGGAATTTGAAAAGCATTGTGATGGAGGATGGCGGTAATGATCAGCTCTTGATCTTCTTCTGAAAAAACAGAAAGTACTCGCTCTTTCTGTAACACTTCTACACCCCACTGAGCATGGTTACGGGATTCATTGTCTCCAAAAGTTTTGTAATAATAGAATTGGGGAAATCTGCCCACATCATGTAACAATCCAATACATTCCGCAATTTTACAGTCATGATCATTCCAACCCATGGATTGGGATAAGTGAAGAGCAATCTGTTGCGTTGCTCTCGAATGGTTCTGCTTCAATGCCAAATTATGTTTTGTTACTTCATCGCCAGCTGAATAAAAATTCACCATGTTTTGGAACCATTTCTCGATCGTGATTTTATCTTTTTTAGTCATATTACCAGTATATCAGTAAAAGAATGCAATAAAATTTCTTCTTTGCTTGAAAAGGTTTTCTTCCCTCTCCAATTCTTGTTTTTCTTTAAGGGAATGCTATACTCATCGCATTATTTTATGTTGGTTATTCTAAGGAGCACAAATTGGTTACAAAAGGGCTGAAAATCTTTCTTGGTTTTCTTGTAACTTTCACAGTATTGGTTTTATTTGCTGTCTTTTTAATGCCCACCATTTCCACCATGAACAGAATCACAATTCATGGATCATCATTGTGCAGCAATGCTTTACGTTTTACCGAGTTCCCCGTCATTAGCATATCGACAAACTTTTCTCAAGATCAAGGCATATTACTTTCGGATATCGATACTTCAGCATTTCCAAATGAAGTCCAATTATTTCTTGAAAAGAGAAATCGATTTATACAAGATTTTCAAAAGGCATATCCATCACTATCATCAGGACAAACAAGTTTACACTATCAAAATATGTCCATTACCGGAATAATTGTACAGTTGATCCCTATTCACTCAGATGGGAAAGAACAATATATATGTATTCTTATATCAGAGCAACATGAAACCTGGTACTTGGTATTTGATCACAATAGCGCATTAGAAGCAGTGTATAAAGTACCTTGGATTTCTTTTGGCAACTGTGTCATTCCTCTTGATTACCCAGATCATTTCATTGATCTATGCATTGAAATGAACACAACAAGTGGATATTTCCAGTCGATTGTCTGTAAATTCCAACCCAATGGACTTGGCTTTCTTCAACAAGAATTACCAGGATCCTTCAACAGTGAGGTTATTCGGTATTCCACAAAAGACACTCCTTTTTCTCAACTCTTTCATCCTCATCATAAAGATATATTTGCCCATGAAACCAATGTAATATCCTTCTCACCCATCGAAGAACCCATCCCCATTGTTTTTCAAAAGACATCTAAGTCTCAACCAGGTCTACCTTTGTTCAATTCATTCAACGTGGATTATCCTTTCCCATTCTAACGCAGCAAACCACGATATATATTCCAATTTTCTGTCTTCATCGCATTTTACAATCCCTCTCTCTTCATAAATCAATTCCAAATTGCTTTTGTATGAGTGATTAACATACTTTCAAAATGAATGACAATAGATTTACGAAAAAACATTGACATTATATTTATTCAGCAGTATAAAGAAAGAAGTTAATTATCAGAGGATCTTATGACCGGAAAATTGGAAGTATTATTACATCGTAATGTCCGGTAGGCAAAATTTTGAAAGTTAGGTGTAATGAAATGAAAAGAATATGTCTGAGTGTTTTTATTTGTTTATTCTTGTTGACAGTATCCTGTGCTAATCTTGACCAAGAATCTCGATTAGATAATTCCATGACAGTTATAAAAGCAGATGCTATTAAGTTTGAAGAACTTGATTCTACCCAAGATGGAATATACAATGCGGCTTCTTCTGACAATATTTCGGTGATAAGTAGGATTTTGTTTCAAGACAATTCTTTAACCGATGAAATTGATTTTTCAAAAGTATCCCTTACTTCAACAAAATACTACCAATATGATAGGATTTCTTTGCGAGAGCTGGAGTATAATACCGAAAATCTAGGCATATATAATCCATATATCACACCGCTTTATGTTAATCCAAGTAATGAACTATTTTTGTGGGATGAATCGGATCACCTCTTCTTAGGAAAAGATGAATCAATCTTCATTCAAATCAACGATGTTTCTAACAGAATAATAGCATCTACAGAAACTCTTCCATGGCTGATGATTGACCGTTCTGCAAAATCTTTAAACAGCTATGCTTTATATAATCTCGATAACGGCAACTCCTACACATTTTCTTTTGAGTATAAGATAGAAAAATTCTATAAAAATGACGATCTTGTTGTTATAGCATATATTTCCGATCTTGATCCCAACATTCTTTCGTATCGTTCTTATATATGGAAAGATACAAACAATGAGGATGATGTCCAAAGTATCGATAATATAAAGTTGATTCAAGAAATGGAAAGCAATTCTAATACTGTTGTTAACACTGATAACAAGGAAAGTGTATTAATATTGTTACCGAACTGCATCATCCCCAATGAAGAACTTATGCTTGAACAATTTGATATATCTGTATCTACGGGTTCCATTTTTCATGTATCATTGAAGAAGTCAAGAGATGAGAAAAAAAGATTTGAGGGTATCATGGAAAATACACATCATGTAGTTGCATACTATAAGCCTAATGAACTAATATGGTTGAACAATGAAAAAAACCAGATCATTTGTACCGAGACATCAACAGGAGAAACTAAGAAAATCATCTCTGATCAAGATATTTCTCAAATTTTCCCATTTCAATCAAAAGATCGGGAAGGTTTTTGGGTAATTCCAACTACAACCAGCATAGGAAAAAATGACAAAATCCTTTTATACATTTGGGCTGACAAGCAAATTCAACTACAAGAATACCACATACAAAGTAGCCACTTCGGTGAGAGTACATTTGTAGATAAACAAGGAAATCTGTACTTTATTTCTGCAGATTACTCTCAAAATGTACCCATTCATCAATTAAATGTATTGGATCCTTCTGATCCTTTAGTGTATCGATCAAGTATAATGGAGACTACCAATTCGTGGTTGAACAAGCATGAAGGTCTAATTACTTTCAGAAAGCTTTGTGAAAACCATAACCAGATTTTGTTGACAGCAACCAATAGCGATCACTTAACTGGTTTATTCAGAATACAAGTAAACAAGTAAGTAACTAAAGATTTTTCAACCTCGATCTTGAAAGTTTAAACCATATAAAAGGATGATTCCACCTCTTCTTCATCAGAGAAGGTGGAGTCATCCTAGGCTTGCTGATGGAGTGTCATTTGGTTTTGTAGGGCTTCTTGTTCATTTTGGGTTGCAATGGTTTAATGAAAAATAACAAAAAGGAATTGATGATGGGTAAAAGCGCATTATAATGGTAGCATGAAAAATTCACCATGGTCTATGAGTTCGTTGAGAGACTTTTTTTGGGGTTCTTTATTGTTCATTCTTTTGGTATATATTGTTTTTGGTGCAATCAATTTTAGCATCCAGAAGAGATCATTTGAGCAAAGTAGCCTATATGTAAAAGATCGACTTGAACAGCTACAGCTGAATATAGAAGTTCTACATGACGTTTATACCAAAGAATATGGAGCAGAGTATCCAGTCACAAATACGATTGCGTCTCTACTGGAGAAATCAAAAGTAATTCAGACTTACGACGAATTGGAAGCTTTTGTTACTGAAATGGAAACGTTACGTAAAGAACAGACTTATTCAAAAGAAGCGAAACAGCACATTCAAAAAGTGCTTAGTTTTAATCTATATATCAACACGAAACTAAAAAGAGGAGTAGAGGATCTTCGGATTCGACAATTATCCTACCTCGGAGCATCAAGGACTTTCCCGGGAATGCAATTCTTGTTCCCTATTGATCCAATTTACTTACCCCGCATTGCTTTGATCTAGCTGAACTTTTCTTAAGTACAATCCCCGTGCAGGTGCTTTTATTTTGCATGCATTCCGGTAGAGTTGTACAAACTCCTGAAAATTGCTGCACGGCAAGGATGAAGCATCTTGTGAATGCTTTGAGGCTACGTGCACCATGCAACCACACATGCGGCGTACTTGGTTATGGAGAAATCGATTTCCCGTAACGGATATAATAAATCCATTAAAACCACCTTTGAATGGAAAATCAATCGGAATAGATACTTCCTTTCCCAGGTTTTGGGCAGGAATCATCTTTATTGAATGAATCGTGCAGATTGTACTATCATACTGTTTTGCATCTTTGGCAAAATCTTTGTAGTCATTGGTCCCACATAACAACTTCGTTATTTGATGTAGATGCTTAATCGATGGTGCTTTCGGAATCATCCAACAATACCGAGATAGGATCACACCCTGGTTTTCTGCTGCAATTACATACCAGTATTCTTTTTTTTGTATCAAACTGCGTAAATTATAATCGGAATTAACAGACATAATGGATCGAAATTGAATTGTAAATGGTAAGTAGTGATTGAGTATTCGCAATAATGCTTCATCAGAATAATACCCCGGAGCATCAAAACAGACCGGTTGTTCTAAAGCATGAACCCCTGCATCTGTTCGTGAAGAAAAAGTGAAGTAAAGGTCAGAGCAAGGAATTTTGAATGTGTTGCACAAAACTCTCTCGATAAACCCTTGAACAGTGGATATATGGTTGTTTTTAGTAAACCCATGGTAGAATGATCCATCATAGCAAACCAATCCCAATCGACGAGTAACACTCATCAGAAAAAGATGGAAATGACGATTACATAAGAAAGAGAGAAGAGAAGGAAAAAGTAATCTTTCAATTGAAAAACGAGTACATGCAAATGGGTTCTAGGTTTGCCAACTTGAAAAGAACGTGCTTCCATGGCAATTGCTAAATCATCTGCCCGACGCAATGCAGATATAAATAATGGTACAATTATAGGGATTAAATTGGCTATTCGCTTCATTAAACTCCCTTTTTCAAAATCAACACCTCTAGCGGTTTGGGCTTTCATTAATCGGTCCGTTTCTTCCATGATGGTAGGTACAAATCGAAGTGCAATCGTAATCATCATGGATATTTCAGAGACAGGAAGACCTACGTACTTGAAAGGATGGAGTACATACTCAAGGGAAGCGGTTAGTTCCATGGGTGTAGAAGTTAATGTAAGTAAAGAAGAAGCAAAAACCAGTAAAATTAATCGCAAAAAAATAAAAATGCTCTCATAGACTCCGCCCATTGTGATTTCAAAAATCCACCAATCTACCAGGACAGTTCCCGTTTTGGTAAAGAAAAGTTGAAGAATCGTTGTGAAAACCAGTAAAAATATAATAGGTTTTAAGGCACGTAAAAAGTGTCGAATCGGAATTTTTGTTGCGACTACACTAAACAGCATATAGGCTAAAAGAAGAAGATAGCCTTCCACAGTATGAATAAAAAACACACAGACGATAAATGCAATCAAAAAGATCATTTTAAAACGTGGATCTAATTTATGTACAAATGAATTCGTTGGAATGTACTGACCAATCGAAATGCTTTTCTTAAATTCCATGACAGTCTCTTTTTCGTCGTAAAAACGCCTGGATTTCTTGACTCGTTTCTTCAATGTCAACATGGTGAATATTAACGGAGGAATCCTGAAGTTTTAAATAGGACAATATTTCGATTTGTTCAGGAACATCAAGTTGTAGTTGTCGTAATTTTTCATATTGAGTGAAAACATCTAGGGTTGGGCCCTCAAGCTTGATTTCTGCTTCACTCATCACGTAAACATATTCAGAAACAGAAGCAATCTCTTCCATATCGTGCGATACCATGATAACCGTCATATTTTGCTGCCGTTGTATTTGCCGAATATTCTGAAGCAATTCTTTTCGGGCAACTGGATCTAAGCCAGCTGTTGGTTCGTCAAGAACCAAATAAGAGGGGTTCATAGCAAGAATATCAGCAATAGCGACCTTTCTTTTTTCACCTCCGCTCAATGCAAAGGGAGAACGATCAAAGTAATCATCATAGTCCAGTCCAACTAACTCCAGAGAATGCCGAATTAGAGAAGGAATATCCTTTTCGGGAATACCCAAATTTTTTGGACCAAATGCTAGTTCCTTTTCTACTGTTTCTTCGAAAAGCTGGTTTTCTGGGTATTGGAAAACAAGCCCAATTTTTTTTCGTAACCAGCTCAAGCTTCCTTCCACAGTAAAAAGATCGACACTATCCACCAGGATGGTGTTTTTTCTCTGAGGCAGGATAAGCCCGTTAAAATGCTGAATGAGAGTAGATTTACCTGATCCTGAATGGCCAATAATCCCAATGATTCCCTCATCGGGAATTGTCATGGTAATATTGCGCAAGGCTTCTTTTTCGTAAACAAGACCCTTATCGTAGGTAAAGTGTAATTGGTTTACTTGTATTGACATATGAATTCCGCTAATTGTTTTGCATTAACAATCCCTTTTGGGAATTGGATCCCAGAGTTCTGCAAGTGATTCATAACTTGAATCAATGGAGGTGGATAAAGATGATAGTTGTACAAAGTTTCTGTATCAAAAGAAAAAGCCTCTATAGGGTTTCCTTGGAATACAATCTGGCCTTTGTTTAAAATGATGAGAGTGTCTGCCATCAATATTTCTTCCATAATATGGGTAATATACAACACTGTCATGCCTTTTTTGTACAGTGAATGGATTTGTCGCAAAACAAGCTTTCGACTCACAGGATCAAGTAAAGAAGTGGGTTCGTCAAATACAATACAAGATGGTTCCATGGCAAGAACAGAGGCAATACAAAGCAATTGCTTTTGTCCTCCCGATAACAAATGGGGAGGTCTTTCGCGGATAGATGTTAAGTCCATGTCCTGTATAATTGCATTTACCCGCTCTTGAATTTGTGGTGTTGGTACTTGTAAGTTTTCTAATCCAAAGGCTATTTCTTCTTCCACTGTTGTGGAAACGATCTGATTATCTGGGTTTTGAAATATCATTCCCACTTTGCTTCGAATTGGATAAAGATTTTCAGGATCTGAAGTATCCAACCCATCCACAACAACAGTACCCTTGGCAGGGGTTAAAAGCATGTTACACAATCGTCCAAGAGTGGTCTTGCCGGAACTATTCGCTCCAACAATCGCTACAAATTGACCTGGCTGGACTGTAAAAGAAATATCCCGAAGCGCGAAGACTGTGTCTTCTGCTTCGGGATACTGATAAGTAACGTGTTCAAATCGAATGAAGTTCAATTTTGTATAGTCGAAAGAATTCTAATTCACTAATTTCAACATACACATTTTAGCAGCATCTCCTCTACGGAATCCTGTGTGAAAAATGCGTATATAGCCACCATCGCGTTCTTGATAACGATCATGCAAAGGACCAAACATCTTTTTCACTGCATCTTTATCACGCAGCTTTGTGAAAGCCATACGTCGATTGTTTAATGAATCTTCTTTACTGAGATTTATTATAGATTCTGCATATCTTTTAACTTCTTTGGCTCTTGCATCAGTGGTATTTACACTTTCTTCTTTAATCAGGGACACTGTCATGGTACGAAGTACACTTTTTCTTTGTGCGGAATAGAAATTCAATCTTCTATTTTTTCGTCTATGCCTCATACATTACTCCTCTAGTCTTCTTTCAGAGATAAACCATAATGACGTAAGAATTCTTCAACTCTTTCAACATTCTTTTTCGTTACCTTATGGTCTCCAGTTAACAATTGTTCTCGAGTTACATCAGTTAAGTCACCGACAACTTCGATTGCATATTTTTTTAGTTTTGTAAGTTGTTTTTGTGAAATCCCGATATGTTTTGCTACATCGTCAATATGAAGCTTCAGGACTTCTTCAGCGGGTAAGGTATCGTATTGCGTTGGTGGCTTCGTTTGAGGAATCACTTCTTCGGGTTTTTCCTGGCTAGGTTCAATCGTTTTCTCAACTGGTTTTGAAACTTCTTTCTCGGGTGCTTGTTCTTCTTCTACAGGTTTTTTGACTTTGGGCTTCGGTTTAGATAGGTCAGAAAAATCAACAATTAAGGGGAATCTATCTTTATTTTGCAAGGCTTCGATTTCTGGCACTTTAAGTAGCTCCTCAATTGTGCTGTATAGCGATTTTGCACCGAAGTTCTTCAAAGCCAGTAATTCTTTCTTTGTTTTCTCAAAAAGATCGCTGACAGTATATATTCCGGCCTTTTTAAATACATTCCCGGTTCGAACCGAGAGGGGAATAATATCATCAAGTGCTTTTGTGAGAATTTCTTCTGACTCGTCATCGGTTTGGACTTCTTCTACTTCTTCTTCAATAGGTTCTTGTAAAATATTTCTGAAATACTCTACAAGTATTTTCGATGCTTGATCTAGCGAAGTTCTTGGATCGATAGCTCCATTGGTTTCAATAGATATGCTCAGGTTTTCAAAATCCAGAGATTCCTGCACCATGACCTGACTTACTTTAAATGAGACATGGCGTACGGGACAATACATTGAATCAATAGGAAACGTATCAATCGGGTAGGAAGGTTCACGGTTCTCTTCTGCAAGCTTATATTCGATTCCGGATTCGACATACAGTTGCATGTTTAGCGTGAATGCATCGTCAACAATATTCATCAACACTAAATCTGGGTTTATAACCTCAATGCCCTCTGGGCAGAACAAATCCGAAGCTTTCACGGGACCGGTTCCTTTTTTGGTTAATTCCAGAATTTTTCGTTCAGATGAATGGGATCGCAATACAAGCCTTTTAATATTCGCTACAATCTGAATCCCATCTTCTAAAACTCCCTCGATAGGAGTAAATTGATGAGATATCCCTTCGATGCGTACAGCAACTACTGCTGCACCTTCGATGGAAGAAAGAAGAACTCGGCGAAGAGAGTTGCCAATGGTAATTCCAAAACCTTTATGTAAGGGACCAATAATATATTCTCCCTTCATAAGATTTTCACTCACTACATTTAGATTCAATTCTTCCAGGGTGGTTCTCATGATAAACCTCTCAATTCATTATCCTCTTTACTTGGAGTAGAATTCTACAATAAATTGTTCGTTAAAGGGTACTTGAACTTTTTCTTTCTGTGGTAAAGACAACACTTCTGCTACCATATTCTCTGCATCAAAAGAAATCCACTCATCAATGGATGTTGTTTTTGACAAAGCTTCTTTGACAAATACATTTTCTTTAAGAGAGGGAATAAAACTAATTTTCTCTCCTGGTCGTACGCTATAGGAGGGAATATTGCAGTAATGATTATTCACTTTCACCTTTCGGTGTAGAATAATCTGTCTTGCATGTGCTCTGGACATAGCTAAACCTAAGCGATAGACAATATTGTCCAATCGAGACTCCAGTAACTGGATTAGTCTATCACCTGTTGGTATCTGTCTTTGTCTAGCAGCTTCATTGTAATATCCCTTAAATTGGGATTCCATGACGCCATAATAAAATTTCGCCTTTTGCTTTTCATGAAGATGGATTCCGTAATCTGTAATCTTCTTTCTTCGTCCGGATTGCCCGTGCATACCAGGTACTGTAGGACGTTTTTCAAAGGGGCATTTTTTTGTATTGCATTTGTCCCCTTTGAGAAATAATTTCTCGCCATAACGGCGGCATCGTTTGCATGATGGTTGTATAAATCTTGCCATAACTAACTCCTAACTTCTTCTCGGTTTTCGTGGTCTGCATCCATTGTGTGGGATGGGGGTAACGTCCGCAATATAGGCAACATCTAAACCTGCTGCAGAAAGAGCTCGAATAGAGGTTTCTC
>CAZOYI010000185.1:0-7224 GCA_964583965.1 uncultured Caldisericota bacterium | reverse complement strand
GGAGATGGTTGATGGAAGTAGAAATAGATTTGTTTTACACACCGTTCAAGACGGGATTTTTTTGCAAGAATCAATTCATTGACCATAGAATCTTCCTTTCTCTAAACCATCTTGTACAATTTCTTTCCGCTCTTCTAAAAACAATTGGTATCTTCTCATAATAAAGACTTCATATTCATCCACTTTGAACTCATTATCGCTATAAATCCGTTTTCCATTGTACACAATTTCTTTTTGCAAAATGGTTCCAGCATCTCTTAAACTGACTAAATCAACTGTTTTTTGCAATGCTTCGGACAGGTTCGATATTAATCCCAAATATTGAGACGTGTCAGCCTTGAAGGAATGGTGGAAAAGAATGGCAATGTCAATATCGCTATCTTCTCGTTCATATGGAGTACCAAAGGATCCAAATAAATAAATGGCGTGTAAATTTGGATAAGAAGCTAGACAAATCTCCACTATGGTTTTTTCAATTGGAGCTGTATCTTGTTTTTTCATATCCCAAGTATAATACCTTCTGTATTTGAAATCTAGCGAATAAGCCACCCATAATCTTGACGGCAATCAAGGATATAATCAATATATATTGTTTGATCTTTGACCTGATACAGTACTAAGTACCACTTTCGTACAAAAAGCTTATGGTATTTGTTAGGTGAGACACAACTTGTGTTAAGAAATGGGAAGCGATGGAGCATTTCATACAAAGAACGTATTGCCTCCATAATCTCATTTTTCGTTTTCTTCGCAGCTTCAATATTCTCTTTGGCTATAAACTGTATATGTTGCATCAACATCTTGCTAGCTTTGTCCGAGACAACCACCCTATACTTACTTGTTTGATTCATTTGCTTCTTCATCAATGATTTGATCAAGACGACGATTTAATTCCTCAAGATCCATTCCCGTGAGACCTGACAATCGATCTTCCTCGACTGATAACAACTCTTCTCTAAGCTGGAGCATTTTCTCGCGACGGACAAAAGCATCAATATCCATTACGACAAGGTCTCCTTCACCATTTTTTGTTAGGTACACGGGTTCGCCAGAAGATTTACACAATTCTGCGATCTTGTTATAGTTCTGACGGATGCTTGCAGATGCTCTTATATACATAGTATTCACTCCTTATAGCAATATACTACCCATATTATATCTATAAACTGCTACATATTCAATACATCATGAAGTATTCTTCAGGGCTGTTGGAAGAGAGTTACCAGTTGTAGGGATCGAATTCGATGATATCACTCATGGATTTGACGACAGCGTTGCTATCGGGAGCAATTGGAAAAAGATACAAATTGCATCTGTAAATGCCTTCTTCAGGACTGGCAGTGTATTTAGCAATGTAATGGACAGGTACATTGAGATCTTCGGTTTGTGCATCTTGAAACACTTTTTCCAATGCTTGCGCATCGTCAAAAATGAGAATAGAGATATTCTCGGATCTTTTATCCAGTACCACCAGCTTTTTCACAAGATTTTTCGTTTTTTCACTAAGATTTTCAAAATCTGATTCAAGTGGTGGAATCAAAACAAACAGGGTATCACCCTCATCGCTGCGCAAATGGGAAACCTGATGTACAATCTCGTAAGATGGAAATTGTATAGGGGTTAACAAGTATTCTTGTGTTTTTTCATCGTTATGTGAAACAACAGGTGGGGGTTTAACTGGATCAGGTTGTATGTGAGAAGTTTTCTGAGGTAAACAGGACCCCATCGATATTACTACGAGTACTAGAAAAATAATAAGAAGTGGATTTTGGGTTTTCACTACTCCTCCTGGGGTTCGTAGAAAAAACGAATCTGGAATGTTAAGCTGCAATGAGAAGAAATACTATCTTCTAGTGGGTGTATTGTTATTGTTGCAGTGTTTTCCCCGATTTCTAACTCGTTTGTATCAATATACATGGCAATACCCTTTTTACGGTTTGCTTTCACAGTATAGTCTTTGGAAAAACGAAGATATGAAGAGTCCGAGGAAAGTGTGAAATGAGCATCTTCCAGTCCAATATTTTCCAAACTAACATATCGTTTTGTTTCTTTGTCGCGTTGAATTGCATCTAAGTCAATAATGGGAGGAAACGAAAGATAACCTTTGTCATTGTCAAAAGGGTCGGTGCAATATTCTAGCCAAACATTCCCAACAAACTCCCCTTCAATCTCAACCCAGACTAATGCTTTCAGCAATGAAACATCCGCTTGGTTTTGTAGTTCGAATGTAACTGTTTTTTCACCATTTCCATCAATGGAAAAAGTTTGACCATCTATTACATAGTTACGAAAGTGAACTCCATCTTGCAAGGCCGTATGTGAAACCAATGCAAAATGAAGCGTACCCTCTATATTCTCTAGTAGGTCATAACGAGCTGTGATTGTAAAATCTTTTTCTGTGTGTTCTTCTTTTACAGATAACTCGATTTTTTTCATAAATGAGAAATTTTCAATGGTTTCGGATATTATTTCACAGACAGAATCAGAGAATCCAACCCAATGCTCAGTACCCTGAAGAACACAATAAGGAATACCCTGAACTTCATATTGGGTTCTTCTGTCTTGAATAAAGGAGTTTTTATTCATGAGATCAAAGGTTAAAAATTGAAAAGGTGGAATACCAGAATCGTATAATTTGACAATGACTTCATCCATCATCAAACATGGCGTGCACCAGCTTGCAGAGTATTTTTCCAAGACCGGTATTTGTGATTGTTCAATCCAGTTTTCCTTTTCATCAGCAACGGCAGAGGAAGAAATGGTAAAAATTGATACACAAAGAAGTGCAATACAACAAACTGAAATCCATTTTTTCATAGTGGTTCTCCTATGTTTTGGAAAGATGGCCAACAAATGTAAAAACACAATGATGAATTATATGTGAAACTTATATTGTGTCCATTGGGGGTAACTCATTTAACATAGCCCAGAAAACACCAATGTATTTTACTGCCTCAAGAAAATCCTTGAAATTGACCGGTTTCACAACGTATGCATTGACACCCAAAGCATAGGATTTTTGTAGATCAGGTTCTTGTCTTGAAGAGGTGAGCATCACGATAGGAAGCATTTTAAAAGTATCATTGCTTCGGATGGCTTTCAATACTTCAATGCCTCCCATACGAGGCATTTTAATATCTAGTAGGAGTACAACGGGATTTCCCTTATTGCGATTCTGGAAACGACCTTCATAATTCAGATATTCTATGACTTCTACCCCATCATTCACCACAACCACTTGGTTTGCTAAATGAAAGTCTCGTAATGCCTCAAGTGTCAATTCAACATCCTGCGGATTGTCTTCTGCTAGTAGTATTGTTTTCAGTTCTTTCATGATCATTCCTTTCTGTCTTTAGGGATGCTAAAAAAGAAGGTTGCTCCGTTGTTAATTTCTGCTTCAGCCCATACCCTTCCATTGTGTTTGTAAACAATCCGTTGCACACTAGCCAATCCAATGCCAGTACCTTCAAATTCTGCCTGAGAGTGAAGGCGTTGAAAAACACCAAACAACTTGTGTGCGTATTTCATATCAAAACCAACCCCATTGTCACGAATAAAGAACACGAAATGAGTTTCATTCTCAGTGAAACCAATTCCAATTTCTGCTTTTTCTTTTTTGCTCGTATACTTTACAGCATTGTCAAGGAGATTTACCCAAACTTGTTTCAAGAGGGTGGAATCGCCAAACACTTGGGGTAATTCTTGTTTGTTCCATACAATATCTCGTGTAGAAATGTTTTGCTTTACACTATCGATTACTTGATCTGCAAGGTCGTTCATATCGATTTTTGTTTTTCTCAGCTCTTGGCGACCCATCTTTGAGAATTGCAACAATTCATCAATCAAAATACCCATCTGTCTGGCTGCATTGGTGATAACAGATAAGTAATGCTGTGCTTGCTGAGGCAGATCAAGTGTGTATTTTTCTTGCAGCATTTCAACATAGCCATGAATATGTCGAAGCGGTGCGCGTAAATCATGAGAAACAGAGTAAGAAAAAGCTTCCAGTTCTTTGTTGGAAAGTTCAAGTTTTCTCTTTTCTTCTTGGAGTTCTGTTGTTAGATTGTTCAGATCTTCCACCATATACAGCATAGCTTTTTCGCTTTTATGAAGTTTATCTACTTTCTCGCGAAGTTCATTGGTACGCTTTTCTACGATGATCTCTAATTTAGTCTTCAGCTCATTGAGTTCAGAAGCAAACTGTTTGATTCCCGTAATATCCAAATAGCAGCCCTCAATTCTGATGGGATGATTCTGATCATTTCGTATCAATCGGGCGCTTGCTAAGACAGACATGGAATCTCCAGTGGAAGTTTTTGCATCAATCTCATAGTGTCGAATGGCACCACATTCTAAAAGTTTTTTTTGATAGGCCTTCCGGTCAAGGGGGTTTTGCCAAAATTGAGCAATATTGATTCCCCTATGATCCATTTCTGGGTCAAGGTTAAAGATGCGGGTAAACTCGTTGTTGTAATCCAATAGAATGCCATCAAAACTAACACTATTGAAACCTTCCATCAGATTTTTAATCATGCTACGGTACTCTTCTTCGCTCTTTTTTAGGGAGCGCGTGGATATATTGTACTCTATATGAAGGAAAAATATAATGGCTACGAGTACAACAATCGATGTTCCTGCAAAACCAACGGCCATATCAGGTACTAAGTTTACAACAAAAGCAAGAGTTAAAGCGTCCGTCAAAACGGCCAATAGTACAAGCCATATATAACTAGTCTGTGCTACGCTTACAAAAATCCTACGCTTAAACAGTACGATGAATGTAAGTATTACTGAGACAGAAAACTGAACCAAAACTCCTGGACAAGGACCCAAGTTTATGCCTAAAAAAGGCAATGTACCATAAATGATAATGATAATACTACCAAAATAGATATATCGCCACTGAATTGCATTGAAATACAGCAATGCTCCAAAAAGAATCCATAAAGTTCCTAGACCTGCTAATAAGCTAGAAAAGTATTGATCCATTACGCCTGATGAGACATATGTGTACAGACCCCACATAGAACCGATGCTGGTACACAACCATCCTGCTATAAGTAGGATATATTTTTTTTCTTGTTTTTGACAATATAGGTGGACAAAAACAAACATTGCCATCAAACGGATTCCCACCAAAAGAAGCAGGCTTACAACCAAAGCATCAATCATCATGATCTATGCTCATTATTCATTTTTTTCATCATCCGTGCTCTCCTCAGAAGAATTGATTTTTCTTGGATTTCTGAGTTCTGTTTTCAACTTTTGGATTTCTTCGCGCAATTCATTCATGCGGATTTCTCGATTAATGGTAGCTTCGTGAAACCTTTCTAGTGCAGACAACCGTTCCTGCAATTCTTTTGTCTTTTCTTCCACTTCTTTTTCTAGCTTATCTTTGAGTTGTATAAGCTTGTTTTCGGTTTCTTTATTCGCACTTATATCTTGAAAAGAGCCTTCTAGTCTTACAATTCTTCCATTTTCATCTTGTACCGGTGTGCCGATCGTGCGTATCCAAAGACGCTTCCCTTTGGAAGTGATAATCTCCATTTCCTCATCGTAAGGAATACCTTTTTGGGCACAGTCATTGTAAACTTGAGTGATTTTTTCTCGCCACTGGGGTGCATAGAAGTTGATACCTTCTTCTACCTTTGGTGCATACCCGTGGGGCATCTCATGAATATCTGCCACGGTGTCCGACCAGTGGGAGATATTTGTCGCAAGATCCACATCCCAGCCACCAAATCTAGCAGTTTTGCCAGCAATCTGCAGAAGTAAATAACTTTCTTTAAGTTTAGCCGTGGTCCATTGATGTTTTTGTAAAACACGTACAACCAAAACTCCGGCTATTAAAAAAACTATAAGATATAGATATCTCATAAACAAAACATGAGGATGAGGATCAATAACAGCAATTTCCCAAAATGATTGATTTTGTTCATTGAAGATGAAATAGGTTACGATACTGTCTATGGACCAAATGAGGAAGCTTATAAGTATAGAAAAAGCATATATTCCGTTGATTGTACGGGCTACTGGAAGTCTTTTTAATTGAAACAACCGTCGCACAAATGATAGATGAAAAAGAACATAGGCTAACAATAGAAGCAAATATGCTGCTATTGTATGCTTTATAGCTACTAAAACAAGCCAATCATAGGATACATAATTCCACGTGATCGATGGATCCCAGAAAGGGGGATTCTGAAAAACAAGCCACCGGAAAATCGTAAAAAAACCGATTTCAATAAGAATACGAAATGGAATTTCCACAACAAAGACCGAATAATACCAGGGATCTGTATTCAATGTTTTCCTTTTATCTGCCCAATAACCATGCCACACAATCCATAAAGTAAAGACAGGAACAGCATACAAAAAACCATATCCATCAGAACTCCATAGCCACCACATCGCTTGACATCCACCCGCAAGGGCTGATAACAATCCATATCGCCAACCCCAAGCAAGTGAAATAAGAAGTGGAAAAAGGAGTCCCAATAGAATACTAACCTTAAAAAAGTCCGAGTCTATTAGTTGGATATCAATGAAATTTACAGCAAATCCAATCAACCCGAAAAGAATAGATAGGAATATGCGGTATAATGTGGTCTTTTGAATGATTGTTTTTGTATTTGTCATTTCTGATTTTGCCTTAACTGATCAATCTCTTCGCGCAGTTCTTTGATGCGAAATTCTCTTTGTATGGTGGCGTCATGAAATCTTTCCAATTCAGAAACACGTTCTTTCAGAGCTTGGGTCTTTTCAGCAATCTTTTTTTCTAACTGTTCGTTTAACTTCAATAGTTCCTTTTGGGCAATTTTTCGACTTACAATTTCACCAATCAAATTGGCAGAAGCTTGCAATCGATCTTTCGCTATTTCAATGATGTAAGGGGGACGGGATTTGTATTCTTTCGCTTTTTTTATCAATTCTTCCTGCAGAACGTTGTATTTTTCGGCAATTTTGCTTAATATTTCTTCATCCCTTGGTGGATCACCATAACCAAAGTTTATCGCTCCAACTACTTCTTTGCCAGCAAAAATTGGCAAAGCATACATATGGATTCCACCTGCACACTCGATGTCAACGGGCTTATAGGTTCTCATTGCAACTTGTGCTGAATCCTTCCAGCACGATTCATGACAAAGCCATTTCCCACAATGCAGTGCTTCTTTATTGTCATCTGTCCCACACAATTCTCGAGAAGCCTGGTCCATAAACTGG
>CAZOYI010000184.1:0-1611 GCA_964583965.1 uncultured Caldisericota bacterium | reverse complement strand
ATCTTCTTTATGGTATTTCTACAGCATGGTTCTTTCATCCTCAGCTTGAAAAGCAAAACTTGCAACACGTTGTAGCCCTTCTTCTTGAATACGCCAATTACTGTATCTCAAAAGATATCAACGGTTTATACCAATATCCAAACCTATCCTTGTTACCTGACTCTCTTACATCCTCCGATGATGTTTTTCTTTTTACAGAATCACTTATGTATCTTGATGAGCATTTTCAAGAATCAGTTTCTTTTGTCGACGATTCTTTTGAAAGCTGTTTGCGTCGATTTGTCCAAAAAAGAGATCATGATCACAATGCAGTGTTCATCATTGATAACTCTTGTAACCATATTCATCCACAAATTGAGAAAAGTCTAGAATATGCTTTGTACAATGGGATCTCCCTCAGCTTTATCATTGTGGGTACTATCTCCCCAGGACCAGCTAAATACAAATCAATTGCAAATAGAACAGGTGGTTTTGTTCTTCAATTTTCCATAGATACACCAGTTGAGGATTCAGTTTCTTCATTGGTTAATGAGCTACAAGAAGGATATCGTATTGAATGTTCTGTACCATTCTCTTCGTCGCTTTTTAATCATCATGTTTTCTCCATTCAGAATCAAGATATTCCTTCTTTGTCAGACACAAAACATTATTTTTCAGGTATCATTAATACGTCTTTTCAGCACTCCCCATATTTTCGTACTTTTATTTTATTCCTATTGCTTATCCTTTTCCTACTCTTTATGGTATTCCTGTTATTACACCAAGCAATAACTAAAAAGAAGAATCCAAAAAAACTAAACGATGACTCCATTTCTACTCCAGAAAAAGAATGTATGCTCAAGAACATTCAACATGAGAATACACACATTATCTCTACCAATGTGACAGAGGTGACACGGAAAAATATTCCATCAAGTAAGTCTTGGCTCTGTGTTCTATCTGGTCAACAAAAAGGGCAATCATTCAGTATCCGGGAACACCCTACCAAAATTGGACGTCAACCTAGGTGCGATATATCATTGTTAGACGAATCTTTATCTCAGCATCACGCAACGATACTCAATCCACTGAAAAATGGGAAGAGAATCTACTATATACAGGATATGCTCTCATCTAGTGGGACATATGTCAACAATGAAAAAATTTCAAAACCCACCAGTTTACATGATAACGACATCATTCAATGTGGCAATACTATTCTTGTTTTTAAATCCATAGAAAATATGAGGTCTCTTAATGAATAAAAGCAAAGATATTGATTTTATAGAAGGATTTCAGTATAGCTGTTTAACTGATATTGGGAAAAAGAGAAAAAAAAACGAAGATGCTGTAGGATTTCATGTTCCCAAAAACCCCGAGGTATTTCGCAACTACGGGGCTTTATTTATTGTTGCTGACGGTGTTGGAGGTAATTCAAACGGAGAAGTAGCAAGTAAGATTGCAGTCAATTCGATCATCCGGAAATACTATCAAACGTCCCCAAATTTCCGCGTCCAAGAGCGTCTTAATATTGCAATTAAAACTGCACATAACACTATTTTAGAAGAATCAATTCAACGAAATACTCCAAATATGGCAACAACTGTTGTTGTCGCTGTGGTTTTTGAAGAT
>CAZOYI010000183.1:0-5696 GCA_964583965.1 uncultured Caldisericota bacterium | reverse complement strand
ATCATCCCAAAAAGGAACATAATACTAATAGCGACAGATAAGAGCTTCTTCATAGTCGACTCTCCTTTTCCAATTGGCCTGATAAAACCAGAGTCACTTCGCATTGTTTTCATCCTATACCAAAAATTCAATAGTAATCAGCTGAATTCTTTGATTCCACTGAACAGTTGCATCAAAGACTTCAGACACAAAATGGATAGGAATACATACATGACCATTATTCATAACAGGAGGTGCTTCTAAGTTCAACACATTCCCGTTTACAACAGCTTTTCTAGAATCAATTGCCATTTCGATGCGAATATCATCACGCATTAATGCAATTCCCTTGGTTTCGGCATTCCAAGAAAATTCTAACCCGAATACAGCAGCTATAAACTTCAAATCAAGATATGTACGACCATCGCGAACAAAGGGGGATTGTTGCATTTTTACTGGAGACCCGTCTACTTGAGCCGTTGATTCTCCAATGTAGCACTCCACTTTACGAGCACGATAAATGTACACATCGTATTGTTGTTTTGTACTATTGCCAAGTTCATCTTGAGCCTGTATTTGAATTGTATTGTTTCCTACTTCTACGGGTACAGTTACGTTCCAATTAAAGCCTTCTATGTCAGCTTTGATGTTGTTGACTGTTAGTAGTGTAGCAATGGTATCTACTTTTCCAGAGAGAGTAATGGAAGTTACATCCACCCATTTCTCCTCTTCAATATTTTGATCTAACAGTATAGAAGGACCATTTGTTTTTAATTCTACACAAATGACTTTTCTTGTGATGCGATTTCGTACGTCTTCTGCTTCTACGATAATAGTATTCATGCCCTCAGCTAGGTATACGATGTGCCTGAAAGAAAGGTCTTCTTCAATGTCAACTTTTGTTTTGTTGATGGAAAGGACTCGAATATCATCTGCAACAGTACCAGTAATCTCATATCGTTTTTCGTTTGTTCGTTCTTGCATGGAATTGAACATAACAGGATCGGATCTTCCTGTAGAGGTTCCGATGTCTATGGCAGTTGAACCGGATACATAGTCGGTCTTTTCTGCTACAACAGAAATTGCTTTGTCAGCATTTGGTTTTACTGTAACATAGGCAATGCCATTGTCGTCAGTTTTTGCAGATGCTTTTATACCAGGTCCTGTAATGGTTACAGTAACACCTTGAACAGATTTCTCTGTACCAATTTCGGATATTACAAGTTTCAATTCTGTCTCTTGGTTTACTTCGATAGCACCACTAAGGGATGCCACTTCAATATGCAAACCTTTTGCTACGTCAAATTGTGCAAGATTCAAGAGCTGATAAGTCTTACGTAAATATTTGATAGCACCATATGGAGCCTCTGTGCGCTGTAGATCCATTCTTGTATTTTTAACATCCAGGTCTAAGCTAATGGTTTCTAATCCTGTTCCCGTTGGAGTAATCATCATTAATGCTTCAGCAGGAGAGCCTGGTTTGGTACCGGTTGGATTCACCCGTGAAGTAACCCGATATTCGGCCTTGTTACCAGTTAAAATCATCATTATTTGATCATCCAATGGAAGATCGCGCTTATCGGCAGGATAAAACTTAAAGGCTAGGTGGTTTGGTTTTCCATAGACTAAATCATAAGCATCTGGATCCAACATAGATTTCCCAATCGGTGCCTCGTCATCAGACTTATAAACTTCGACTTGTGGTGCTCGAAGCTGCACAACACTGGATGGCATTGCATCCCAGTCTAGGCGGTAGGAATAATCTTTTGGACTCCAATAGGCTCGTCGTTGATAACTGTAGCTTACATAGGTGACTTGTTTTCCGTAGCGGGTAGTGAAATGGTTCGGAGAAGAAGGCTCAAAACCAGCGGAACTACCAACAACGTCGCCGAAGTTGGATATGGACCACATATTCTTTCCGACTAAACCTCCAACTTCACATACATCGTCGCCAAAGACATAGAACTCGGTTTCTCCATCTTGGTTTAAATTCAAAGAATCGGTGTTTGAAATATTCAGATACTGCATGGAGCGGTTGTCGTCTCCACGTTGATCGAAATTGGCAAACATCATACCAAGGTTGCCAGGGGTATAGTAAGGACGATTGTATATACAACCATTTCCCCATCCCTCTGTTTTAGACAGAGTTAGATTTGCATCGGAGAATGGAATGATACCATAAGTACCATTGTCGTATTTTACATTTTCAGTAGCATAATAAACGCGCCCTTGGGTTGCGTTGTACCCTGTATTTCCGTAAGAAGTAGAGAAGTAGAGTACGTATCGCATGTCTTTGGTACGTTCGATCTCACGATTCTCAGGATCAAGAATACCGTTTCCATTTTTGTCAATTCCAAAATGGATATCAAAATGTTCGTCATAATTAGTCGCACCAAATACATATTTGGAATAGGTTCCGTTGTAGATTGAATAAGTTCTATAGGTGGGTTTCCCTGTTCCATAAAAATGCCAGTACCAGGGCTGAACAGCTCGATAGAAATTTTGAGGTGTTGTGGCAAAAGGAGTAAACCTGGCAACTTCAGAGGCGGAACCTCCGCAAACAGAGATATTTTCGCCTACCCCTTTAATGGGACGACCTTGTGCATCTTTTACAAATACACGGATTTTGTAAATCTTGTTGTCACCGGCAGTAAGGACAAAATCAGGGTTGCCAGGAATATCAAAAGAAGTTTTTGATGGATCGTCGTAGTTTGTTACTTTGTAGGAAACATTGGGAAGTTCAACATTGACTTTAACTTTACCCATTTTTCGCCGGTCGATGGAGTAAATGTATACATCGAAGTCTCCTGCATCGTTTGCAACAAACCCTTTGAATACATAGCGTCCATCTTTGGAATTGGACATATCGAAGTGGATAGGTTCAAAGCGACCCGCATCATTGGAATATGCATTCGTGTTTCCAATGAGAGATCCATCGTCGTTATGCAAATCAGTTCGCGTCCAATAATATTGGGGCAATGGATCAGGATGAGGATCTTTAATAAGCTGATTCCATACAGCCAATCGAACAGCACCTGGATCGATATCAAGGTTGTCGTCAGTATGTTCAGCTTTCAATTTATCTTCTGCAAGTTGTAATAAATCTACGGGATTGCCAGCTTCATCGGTTACCTGGAAGGTGAGTGGTTCGGAAGGATCTTGCAACTCTGGTTGCACGCCAGCTGTTAGAGGCTCTGGCAAAGAGGCAACGGTCCATATATTTTGAGAAAGAACATCAATTTGTGTCCGTCCTGTTAAATATACTTCGTGAGAATACTGTGGAAATTCGGACTCAAGGTTGTATAAAGGAGTAAAGCCACGGTCGTTATTGTCATCGCCGTATTTATAGGCCGTAATGATAATGGGCAATACTTCGTCATCTCCTACAACGCCATCGGGAGGACTATATGAATCTTTAGGACGAAGATTAACTCCACCAAAATCCATACCCACCAAATCAATTTGGCTTCCATTTCTTTCGGTAAACTCCATATGGTATTTACCATTTCCGCGCTGGAACGTTCGTGCATCAATCAAGCCAGAAGACCACGTGTTGGTTGCTAAATCGTAGCTACCAACTATCTCTGTTTCGTAGTCTTGATAAGATACTTTTCCATTGCGGTTGATATCATCGGCTGGCAAATACTGAGTGCCTAGTTCAATGAAGTCCGAAGACCTAGGTGGATTGGTAACCCATCCATCGCCAGCTCCTATAATTTTTCCTGTGTTATGATTAATCACGCCGCGGTCTTGCCAGGCAACAACTACAGCATCGTTACAAGGTATTGTTGCATCAGGATCGCGCTTTTTATCGTATTCACTTAGCGTAAAATCTAGCGTATTGTCGGCATCAACAAGGAAGTTTTCGGGGTTTTCAATGTTGATAGAAAGAGCTTGCACGTCAATACCATCGGTGATATTTTCTTGGCAACAATCTTGATAAATTTTCTTTACGCCGTTAGCTGTTTCGACTTCAATTGAAATATTGCCATAGTCTACGGGAATTAATTCATCAAAAGCAAACATAAAACAGCCCGTATTGTAATAATCGTTAGGTACCGTTTGGTAAGAAGTGGGTCCATAGCCTACAGAAGGAGAATAGAAAGACCAAGCTGTATAGTATTGGGCATTTGTTGTGAACCAATATTGATACTGCCCATTTTCAGAAGTACTGTCTTTGGGAGCATCTCCTTCGTAAAAGCCACCTGTTTGATTAAGAGCAGGGGGGTAGGTATAAGGATCGGCTTCGCCGTAATAAAGAAGGTGGGTATAACGCGCAACTTTATTTTTATCTTTATACGAAGTAAAAACAGGCATTGAAGTCCCGGGATTGGTAACTCTGTTTACACGTTGACCTTGTGTTTCCCACATACCAGAAGACGAGGAATCAACGACAATTTCCCCAGACATATCATAGGTAATAGGTACATTTTCCACACCTTCGTATTTGTAAGAGGTATCAAGTTTCTTGTCAGCTGGGCTATAATACTTGGGCGTCATGAAGGGGCCTTTAACAGTAATGCGAGATAGTAGCATGGTAGGATAAATCATTGGATCAAAGGTGTAGTGATTCTTTTGTGCGTCACGCAAGAGAAAATATAGGCCATAGTCGGATAATGGGAAAAATTCAGTTCCTAGCTTTTTGTACATGTCAAAAAGTGCAGGATATGCATTCCAGCCATGACCTTTGACTTTGATGGATGAATCTACGGCAACAGCTCTTCCCGTGTGTGTTTGACCGCCTGGATAAGAACGGAAATGTGTGTAATCGAATAAAACAGGATTGTAATCTGCTTTTATTTGCGGAGTAGGAGGTGGCATGGTGCTAATAGCACGGTCGCCATCGGTATAGTTGACCTTGGATTGTTGCAATGCATGGTCAACAACTTGCATTTCAGCAAAGTTTACCTGCGGGTCAGCAGGCAGGACTTTCATATCGTAGTAGCCTAAATAATCGATTCCAGGTCCTTCATCGTATACAAAATTGGGAGGATGAGGAACGGTAGAATTGAAGTCATAAATATTGTGCGTGGAATATAGCCGTATTTTGAGTGCAGTGTCGGCATTTTTGGGATTGGCAACGCCCAATCCTAATCCACCTGCAAAATCATGTTCTGGGCTCATGATAACAACGGGAACTCCATACGTGACAATAGCGGAAGGTGCATAAGCGGTACTGGCAGAATAATAAGGCATATTCGCACATGGATCGCCTGCAGGTAAAGAACCTTGGCCAGCATCCCCAAAGAAACCGTAACGGTCGTTAATGGTTACATCGCCAAAAGGTGGCAAACCGTCGCCGTCGGAAGGATTGCAAGTAAACTGACCAACGGAGTTGTCCATGTCGCGCAAGCTTTGTGCAGGCATGCGCCATGGGTCGGGAACATGGTAGTAACCATACATGCCACCGCCAACGGGATCCCATTGTCCACCCATAGAAATGGAGGATGCACGAATAGTATACAAGAAATCATGCTGGTCGAGAGCGCCAAACACTTGGCCCGGAAGGTCTCCTTCAAACCAGCGCCAAAATTCGTAGCTTCCATCAGTGTTAACTTGTACTATATAGCGCTGCCATTTTTGCCCGTAGCCACTTAGCGCAGTAAAGAAATAGTCGATGCCGGCACCGTGGGCATTGTAGTTCATAATCATGGGCCGGCCATAGGTGCCCTTTTCTTTCTGGCCACGAAGGTCTACGCCGTAGTCGTATTCGCCTA
>CAZOYI010000182.1:0-13665 GCA_964583965.1 uncultured Caldisericota bacterium | reverse complement strand
TCGAAGCCTCTCTGTGTCAACAAAATCAGAAATATTCCCGCCACACTCACAGATATATACGCCTATTCTTTTCTTTGTCATGATTTTTGTTCCATTCTTTTTAAAAATGTAGCAATTTGCGTGGCCACAGCTCCTGAATGTACAACCGTATCTGGAATATCCCGTACAGCTGTTGATGAACCAATAGCAAAAACTCCTTCGATACTTGTCTTGCCCGGTTCTATGTCATCATCAATTTCTTTGATATATTGGTACTCATCAATTTCAAGATTTTGGTGTGTAAATAGTTTGTCCATGCCAGCCACGGGGAGCATTCCAATAGATAGCACGACCATATCATGGTTTGCTTGTTTCATGCCACCTTCACTAACCATGTCTTCGTAAAACAATGTTAAATCTTGTTCTTCATTTTCTTCAATACGTGCCACCTTGCCTTTGGTGAAGTAGATTCCCATATCTTTGGCTTGTTGATAAAACTCTTCATATCCTTTCCCAAAAGCGCGAATATCAATGGTATATATTGTGATATCAGCCAAAGGTAAGGCTCCCATTAAAAGCTGTGCTTGTTTTAGGGTATACATACAACATACTCGAGAACACAAACGATGATTCACGGTTTGATCACGAGAACCTACACAAAGAATGAATGCTATGTTGGAAGGAACTTTTCCATCAGAAGGTCTGAGGACGGCGTTGTAAGGACGTGTTGGAGACAATATTCTTTCCATCTGTAATGCATCCACTACATTTGGAAATCGTCCATACCCAAAAGTGGGTTTTTTTGCTGGATCTACTATGGTGAGTCCTGTCGCAATTGCAACTGAACCTACATTGACAATCTCTTCCTTTGGAAGCATATCCAAAGAAATTGCATCAGCAGGGCAGGCTAAAATGCATTGACGACACTCCGAACAACCACCGCAATCCAAGCATCGGTTGGCTTCTTGAACTGCTTCTTCTTCTGTAATGGTCTGTTCATATTCATCAAAGGAACGAATTCGATCCACAGAAAGAGTTTTGGGTGGATCAATTGGTTTTCTTTCAGATATATCACCTTTACATTGAGACACAATGTCTTCTCGGTTGACCATTGGTAGCTTTTGATCATACTGTAGCGCATTTATGTCATTGCCCAGAAGCCACTGGTTGATATAATAGGCTGCTTTTTTCCCCTGCCCAATCGCAGTTGTTATTGTATCTGGACCGGTTACAATATCGCCCCCAGCAAAAAGGTAGGGAATTGCGGATTGTAGAGTTTTTTCATTCACTTGGATGGTTTTCCCGGTTTGACACACCGCAATTTCATTGGAAAACATGGAAGCATTTGTTTCTAAGCCTACTGCTGTAACGACTGTATCGTAGTTTTGGACATAGTCACTGCCTTGGATAGGTTTTGGAGATCGACGTCCGCTTTCGTCCATTTCTCCAAGCTCCATTCTAACCAGGTGAATTCCAATCCCTTTTTCATTATGAATCAGTTTGGTTGCATTAGTCAAAAACTCTATATGGACTTTTTCTTCCAATGCTTCTTCCACTTCTTTTTGGTTTGCAGGCATTTCATTTTGGCTTCTTCGATACAATATGGTTACATCCCGAGCACCTAATCTTCTTGCGGTTCGGGCTACATCAATGGCTGCATTTCCCCCGCCAATCACCGCAACTTTCTGCCCAACAGAAATATTTTCACCCTTACTTACTTGTTTTAGAAAGTGTACACAATCCCATATTTCGGGTATTTCTGCACCAGGGATAGAAATAGAAGCACCACACTTATTCCCAGCTGCAAGAAATAGAGCATCATATCCACCGTCTTTGAGCTCCTCAAAAGAAGTAATCTTTGTATTGGTTTTTATATGGACACCAAGAGCGGTTATGTTTTTTATATCCCGATCCAAAATAACCTTGGGCAAACGATACGACGGAATACCCCACCGAAGGAGCCCTCCAGGTTCACTCTCTTCTTCATAGATGGTAACCTCATACCCTGATTTTGCGAGAAAATAGGAAGCGGTTAGACCTGCTGGGCCAGATCCTATAACGGCAATTCGTTTACCGTTTTTGTTCTCGGGAATTCCATATTCCGGTTCTAGATGACGTTTGTAGTAATAATCCACTAAGAATCGTTTAAGTGTTCGTATGGAAACGCTGCCTTCAAGAAACTGCCGGGTACATTCATCTTCGCAAAAGGCATAGCAAGCTCGACTTAAACAACCTACAAGGGGAGCATCTTCAAGGTGTTGACGGAAAGCATCTTCAAATTTTCTAGATCGTATCAGGGATATGTATCCATGGGGTTTTACTCCTGCTGGACAAGTATACGAGCAAGGCGAAGAACCAGTTTTGTCAATAATGGCTTTTTTAGGAACTGCCTGAGGAAAAGCAATATGAGCACTTCTTCGTGCAATCAAACCAGAATTAAATTCATCCGCAATTGCCACCGTACAAACACTTTCACAATCCGAACACCCTGTGCATTTTGCAAAATCAACAAATGTTGGTTTTTGCAAAAGACTGACTTGAAATCCATTGGTTTGTTTAGTAACATTTGTAACTTCTGAATATACTTTAATGGTAACATTTTCATGGTTTACGGTAGCGGCCATTTTTGGAGTAGAGATACAACTGGCACAATCCAATGTTGGAAAAACTTTACTGAGTAAAATCATTTTTCCCCCAATGCTGGCTTCTTTCTCTACCAACAAAACCTTGAAACCCATGTCTCCAAGGGTTAACGCTGACTCCATACCACCAATACCGCCACCAATGATGAGAGCATCATAATCCATTCAAAACCTCCAAATTCTTTTCTTCAGAGGCTTTCTGAAGTTTCATCAATGTTCGCGAAAACGTTTGTACATGATTCACAAATGCATCCGCACAAACAGAACAAACAGCAGCCATTTTTAAACGTTGAACATCATATCCGTGTTCCTTTATTAACGCCTGTGTTTTTTCTACAACTTTACCCGTTAATTCTGTACAATTGGAAACGAAGGTACAATCGGAACCATCAGCAGCTATAAATACCCCATCAAAACCTACTTCCAGCGCATGCAAAACCCAATATGGATTGATACCGCTAGAACAAGGTACAGAAATGGTAACAGCTTTGGGTGTGTAATCTTTATGAGAACTCCCGGTAAGATCAATACCTAAATCGGAGATTGTGTCGGTAGAAAAAACAAGAATGAGGGGATCCGAATCATGATGTTTACCATCGGGTGACACTATTTACCTCGCGTAACGTAAACATGCCAAACACCTGACTCCTCATAATACCCAAGAAATTTGTGACCTACTTTTTTAGACCATAAAGGAATGTCTTCGCAGGTTCCTTCATCAGAAGATAAAACTTCCATAATACCGCCCATAGGAACAGAGGTCATACCTCTTTTTGCTTCAAGAAGGGGACCTGGACAAGAAGTTCCCCGTGCATCTACGATGTGATCAACTTTTAAGTTTTTTAATTCTTCAGCGTTCATCGCACACCTCTTTCTGGATGAGAAAACGCTTTGCAGATAACAAAAACGATTCGCACCCTGTATATAGCAAATACTATGCATAAACACACACATGGAACTGATTTTATAGTATTCACGTCAAAATGTCAAAGTTTTTACGTCCTTTTTTTGTAACATTTTTTAATATTCTTTTATAGCTTCACCACCATTATTTTAAAGGTTTTTTTTCATTGTTTTGTAATTTCTGAGGTTTTTTTCTTTATGTTTTTGAATGTTCCATTCATTTGCCTATTTCATGTTCGTATTCTTCTTTAGGTTTTATAAGAAAGATCATTGGCGACTAAGCTTCATTTATTGGGCTTATTGTAATGATCATGTACAATTATTCTACAATATATATAGAATTGTGTTTATAGTTATATGACTTTTTTAATAATAATTATATAGATTTTTGATATATGGTGTTGCGTTGTGTTTTCTTTTGAATTGCGTTTGATGTCGCAGGATTCACTGTATCAAAACTACTAGGCTTTACAGAGTATTCAAAAAAATTAGCGTTTTTTGGTAAAGAAGGAGCTCAATTGTCGTTGAATAACAATTTCAAGAACTCCATTGTAAACAGAAAAAGGAAAGGATTGACTTGATACTGCATATGGCCCGCTAAATGCTCCCATTTTGGGATTGTGTACTCCATAGTAAAGCGATCGAATGCGAGATAAAAGAATACCCCCCATACACATATTGCATGGTTCCATGGTGACAAAAAGATCACATGCAATCAATCGCCAGTCCCTTAGCTCTTTACTTGCCTTGCGTATCGCTTTTAGTTCTGCATGCGATAAAATAGTTTTGTCTCTTTCCACAGTGTTGTATTCTGCAGCAATAATCTCCCCTTTCCGAACAATAATACAACCAACAGGTACCTCATTCATCTCAAGAGCTTTTTTTGCTTGCATCAGTGCTTCATTCATAAATTTATCAGCATACGAAGAAAGAACCGATCTAGTCATCAGAATAACCGTCGATCCAGAAAACTTGCATATTTTTCTCGGCTTTGACCAATAATGATGTGGTCTAGTAAGCGTATTTGAAGAGACTCAAGACACTGATGGATACGTTTGGTAATTTGAATGTCTTCATGTGAAGGGTCTGTTTCTCCAGAGGGGTGGTTATGAACAAGAACTACACCAGATGCGTTGTTCCGTAAAGCAATCCGTACTACCTCTTGTGGATCTACAAGACATGTATCTATGGTACCAATTGACAGACGTTCCCTGTGTATTGGACGATTGCGAGTATTCACCAAAATGATATAAAAGGATTCTTTTTTTTGGTCCTGATATTCAGGTCCTAAATAATGATACACGTAATCAATGATATCTAAGGGAGACACAAAGCGATACTCATCTTCCTTTTTTTCTTCTTTTAAAAATCGTTTTCCAAGTTCTATTCCAGCCATAATTTGTGAAATTTTGGCTGGGCCTAGTCCTTTGATTTCTTTTTGGAGCTCTTTGGAAGAATATTGAGCAAGCTTGCGTATGCTATAATCGCTATAGCTCAACACTTGATCAGCTAACTGGAGTGCAGAAGTATTTTTGTACCCACTGCTCATTAAAATGGCCAAAAGTTCTTGAAGGGAGCATTCAGAAGAACCTTTTAGAAGGAGTTTTTCTCTAGGCCGTTCTTCGGTAGGACGGTACTTAATGGAGACATGCTTGCTCATTTAACTTACTCTGCACTGGTGAGTAAAATCGAGTACAATGGAAGAAGAAGGAGTTTGTAAGTTTTGGAAATCACAATGGGCAACTAAAACGATAAAGATGTCAGAATTTTGAAGAGCTTCATCTAAAGAGACAGTGGGTATTGAATCGATTGTTGCTTGTGGTACGTTGGGTTCAACAGCGACAACGTGGGTATATTTTTGGACAATCTTTTTTGCAATCTGAAGAGCTGGGCTTTCGCGCAAGTCATCAATGTTGGGTTTAAAAGACAAGCCTAGGCAAGCTATATTGGGATCTTTCTGATTTTTTTGCTTGAAGGAAGCGATGGCTGCATCTACCTGAGAAAGAACCCACAAAGGTTTAAGGTCGTTGGTTTCCCGTGCCTGGCGGATCAACTTTGCCTGGCGGGGAAACTGATGAACCAAAAACCAAGGATCAACTGCAATACAATGACCGCCAACTCCGCATCCAGGAGAAAGAATATTGACGCGAGGATGCTTATTAGCAAGCCTGATTAATTCGACAACGTCCACGTCGATCGTATTGCAAATCATAGATAGTTCATTGGCAAAAGCTATATTCACATCGCGGAATGAATTTTCCACCAACTTGCACATTTCAGCAGTATGGTCATTGGTTGTGTAAAGCTCTCCCTCTACAAACAAAGCGTAAAATTCTTTCGCTTTTTGAGCACCTTCTGGGGTAATTCCTCCAATAATTCGAGGGTTGGAACGCAATTCCTGGAGAATTTTCCCTGGAAGAACTCTCTCAGGGCAATAGGCAAAGTGAAGCTTATTGACAAGTTCTGGCCGAGAGATTTCAATTTGTCTTTGAATAATACGCGTTGTGCCTATGGGAGATGTAGATTCAATGAGAATCAGATTGCCTGGACGCAGAAAGGGAGTAATTTGCTTGGCAGCTTCTTCAACGTAAGTGATATCGGGTTCATGATTTTTTTTGAAAGGAGTAGGAACAGCAATCATAAAGATATCAGCCTGAGCAGGGGTTATATGGGCTTGAAGAAAACCTTCCTTCACTACTTTTTGTACCAAAGAGGCAAGGTCTGGTTCTACAATATGAATACGTCCTTGATTGATCGTTTCTACAACATGGGACTGGATATCCACACCTCGTACATTAATTCCTCTGTCAGCAATGACAGCCCCGGTGGGTAATCCAATGTACCCTAATCCCATTACTACAACACTTGGTTTGTTCATACAGCCTACTTTCTGTTCATAGCCCTCGCCATTATCTTCTTCCCGTACTTCTGGGCCGTGGAGGACGTTTTTCTTCTGGTGCAGAACGCTCTTTTAAATATTCTGGTTCAATTTCATCCTTTAATTTTCGGTAGCTTTCCAATCTTCTGGAATCGATCAGTCCTTGCCTTATACATTCTTTTACATAGCAGCCAGGTTCTTGATCGTGTTTACAATTACTAAATTTACAATTTGCGGAAGCTTTGTAAAGTTCTGGAAAATATTGAATAGGATCATCCGTTTGTACAAAACCTAGTTGTTTAATGCCAGGGATATCTGCTATCCAGGTATTTTTATTCACTAAATATAGCACAGAATCTCTGGTTGTATGCTTGCCTTTACCACTTGAATCACTGATCTCTCCGACTCGCAGATCTAAATTGGTTAATACTTTGACCAAAGCACTTTTCCCAACGCCAGAATTGCCCATAAAAAGAGATTTTTTCCCTTGCATGAGCTGTTTTAACTCATCCAGGTTATACCCGCTATGAGCAGAGACTGGCAATACCTGGAAAATTGACTGGTACAATTCCAGGGTGCTTTTAACTTCTACCAACTCATCAGGCTTCTGCGGTAGTTCATCCCATTTATTGAATACAAGAATAGGAGTTAATCCTCCTGAAAGAGCTGCTATCGTCATCCGATCAATCATTCCCAAAGGAGTTTTTGGGTTGGACACAGCAATCACAATAAAAACTTGATCCAAGTTTGAAGCAATAATCTTTTTTCGGTTTGGATACCGAACACTTTCTCGAACTAGCATAGTTTGGGGTGGATACACTTCGTGTATGACTGCTATTTCATCGCCAGTTGGAGCTTGTAGTTCACATTCTACTTCATCGCCAATGGCAATAAAAGTAACCGATTTTTCATGACTGCTTTTGTGAGTCTTTTTCAACCATGCTGGTAAAATCTTTTCCTTTTCCTCAATATATACCAAAGGATTTGGGCCGTTACGAACGATAAATCCTTTCATGTTCAGCGAAAGGTGCTTTCGAAAATATGAGGGTATTGTTTGCGAAGATTAACTTTACCTTGTGCTTCCATGGTTTCAAAGTCAGGAAGCCAAGCAATTGCCATCGTGCCCGGACCAGCATGGGTTCCTAGAGTAGGGGACATGTCGGTTACAAAAATAGATTCAGGATGAAACAGCTTTTGAATCTTGTCTTGGTACCATTTTGCTTTTTTCAAATCCAGTGCATGGCTAACACCAAATCGCAAGTGTTCCATTTCTTGAATCGTAGAAGCAATGTATTTAAGCATTTTTTTCTGTGCTCCCTTACTTCCTCCTAACGCGGTACCTAATTGATGAAGAGAACCATCCTTTTCGACATGTAGAATGGGTTTTAAATGAAATAGATTGCCTAGAAACATTTTTCCTTTGGATAGTCTTCCTCCTCTCATCAAATATACCAAGTTTTCCACAGTAAAAGCTTGCTTTATGTTTTCGGAAGCCCATTGAATGATGGCTAACACTTCACTGATAGACCGACCTTTTTGAATCGCCTTTCCAACTTCTACTGCAATAAGGCCAGAACCTACACAAAGAGTTTTTGAATCAATGGGATAAATATTGCTCGAAAAACTTTGTGCAGCTTTTTTTACGTTATCGATGGAAGCACTCAAAGGCCTTGGGATAATGAGAAGAATAGAATGCTGAAAGTTTCGATCTGTCCACTGCAGCATTCGCTTTGTATCCGATATACTAAGTTGGGAAGTCTTGGGAAGATCTTCATGCTCTAGCATATATTGATAAAACTCTTCATTGGTGATTGTACGTTCATCGTATTGAGTAATGCCACCTACATTGATTCCAAAAGGAATACGGTGAATATTGTATTTCTTTATCAATTCATCAGGTAAATCGCACGATGTATCCGTGATAAGGACAATCTCTCGTGAAACATTCCCATACGTATCTCTCTGCTGCTGGTGCATATCATCAATTTTTTCTTGGATAATTTTCCCATGCGTTCGAAGGGTTGAATACACTTTTCCTGGATTATTGGTGTGTATATGAATTCTTACTTTTGTTTCTGATCCAATCACCACCAAAGAATCGCCTACATTTGTCAATTCTTCCTTAATCTGAGCTTTGTTGATATTATGTCCAGAAATTAAGGCTTCAGTACAGAAACGAAACTTGGTATCTTCAAAATCATATTCTTGCTGGAAGGAAATTTCTTCTGTTGTTGCTTTTATCCAGCGGTCTCGTTGAATAGATCCATGTGACAAAGAATCGACAATACCTTCTAATAAAAATACAAATCCCTGTGCTCCTGCATCTACCACATTTGCATTGCGGAAGATTTCCATTTGTTCTTTGGTTCTTTGCAGACTTTCTTGGGCAACATGCAGAGATTTCTGAAAATAATCTTTAAAGTCTTTTTCTTGGTTATCCAAAGTGCACAAATAATTAGACCAATCTTGGATGACGGTCAATATGGTTCCTTCTTTTGGATCACTAACGGCTTCTCTCGCTCTGACAGAAGCAATTTTCACTGCAGATGCAAATTGATCCATGGTGACGCTTTCAAGAGATTCCAGTCCTTCAGACATGCCTTGAAAAAATTGTGCCAGGATTGCACCAGAATTTCCTTTAGCAGACACAATGGTTGCTTCTGCGATACGCTGACTGGCTTCTCCGATTGTAGATTGTTGATAGTGTTCTGGATTTTCTGCGAGGAGAATAACCGTACCTTTCATGTTTGTGCCTGTATCGGCATCAGGAACAGGAAAGAGATTGATATCGTCGAGTTGTTTTTTGCGATCGGACAGCCACCTAGCTCCAGCAGTGATGGCGCGAGCATATTGAACGCCATTTAAAGAGAGCAATTTGTCGTCATTCCTCATGATACACTCCTACAAATACAGATGCAGCATTGATCTTTTCGTACATTATATGAATTGCTCTCAAAGGTGCAACAGATGTAAAAGTAAGGAATAACTCCGGGTAAGTGCAGTATTATGAGAAGAAAAGTCCCACGATATCTTTGTACGTTACAATCAGCAAAACTCCTATAAGTAGCATGAATCCTATCGTGCTAACGGTTAGCTCTACTTTTTTGTTCACGCTTCGTTTTGTGATCCCTTCATAAGCAGCAAAAACAATTTTTCCACCATCTAAAGGTGGTATGGGGAATAAATTAAAAACTCCAAGATTTAAACTTAAAAAAGCAACAAAGAAAAGGAATGCTACTGCAGAGACATTGGCAGATTCTCCAGCCATTTTGATAATCCCTACTGGTCCCGTTACCTGTACTCCACCTAGGTTGCCCGTAATAGCCTTTCCAACAAAGCGTACCAGCTCCACAAAGAATTCCTTCATCATTGTAAGAGACATTTGAACTGATTTCGTAAATCCAACAGGCTTGTCAGATGGAGTCAAGATGACTCCCAACATGCCTACTCCATCGTCATCTTTGGGAACAATACTGGCGGTAAAGGTATCGTGATCTCGTTGGATTGTTAATGTGACAGGCTTCCCTGCACTTTCAGAAATAGTAGGTTGTAGATCCGACCATGTATCGCTTTGAATTTCATTAACGCCCACAATCATATCACCAGGTTGAATTCCGGCTTCTAAGGCGGGATAGTCTTCCATAACATCTTGTACTTGCATTTGAAGAGGATTTCCTAAAAAAGCAAAAACAATAAAAAGGATTGCAAAAGCGGTTAAAAAATTTGCAAAAGGTCCACTTAAGGATACCCAAAATTTCGCCATTGGAGATGCAGAATTAAAAGTACCCTCGCCTTTTTCGTCATCTTCTTCACCTTTTAATTGGCAAAAACCGCCAATTGGGATCCAGCAGAGGCAAAATTCAGTTTCATCGCGATACCAATGGGCAGAAAATTTACCAAACTTTATTGTTGGTCCCATTCCGATACCAAAACGTTCTACAACAATACCGCTTCGCTTCGCTACAATGTAATGTCCATATTCATGAACTAAAATAATAATGGCAAGTCCTAGCAGAGCTAATACATATCCCATATTGATTTCATTCTCACTTTCTTCGTAAATCTCTTGGTAAATCGTCAATATAAATATACCCAAAAAGAAGAAATAAAAAAAACCGAGGCTTTTTTAAAAGCCTCGGTTTGCGTTTTTTGTTGGAATTCAGCTGTCTATAAAATGCTTACACCATAAAGAATTACTTACGGATAATAGGTAATCGTGATTTCTTGTGTCGTAGCATCCCAATCGACAGTAGCACCAAATTGCTCTGAAATGAATCGTAAGGGGACTACAGTACGATTTTGAGGTTTCACAATATAGGGAGCGGGTGAATAGTTAATAGCTTCTTCAGAAGAAGCACCATTTCGTGAGGTAATCTTCTTCATGAAAGTAGAGCCAGTGTGCATGATTAGTTGTACGCGATCACCGTTTGATTTGTCCAGTGTAATAGTAATTTGTCCTTCGCCAGTGGCAGGCACATCGGGTTTCCAATCTACAACAGCACCAAAAGATTCGGTGATGAAGCGGAGTGGTACCATAGTTCGACCTTCCGTAGTGAAAGGAGCTAAATCAATGGTGACCATTTGGGGCATATTATTCTTCAGGATGATAGCAGTTCTGTTACCAATTTGAAGTTTAATGACCACGGGAACAGATTTCATTACTGTGATACTCTTCATCGTAACATTGTTGCGGTTATCAGTGGCGACAATTGAGATCACGTTACTACCACTCACAATAGCAATGGATTGAGATGTAAATGTTCCATCAGCATTTAAATTTGCCGGAATATTATTAACAAGTACTTGCATAACACCGGATGGATCGACAGCAGTACCCCGAACCACTACGCTATTGTCGGAGATGGTATCACCATCTTTCGGACTAATTATTGTAATGACTGGTCCTACTTTGTCTTCTTCGCCAGCAGAATGGACGGTAACTTCTGCAGAAGCAGTAAGGTTGCCTACTTGAGCCGTTACACTACCAATGCCTACGCTAGTGGCAGTGAAAACTCCCGTATTGGTAATCTCGCCAATATTATCGGAAGAAGACCAAGTAATATTGTTCGGAGTAAATCGATCTCCAGCTTGATCATATGCATGAACAGCAAATTGTACAGATTGTCCAACGTTCATTTGATAGACACTAGGATGAATTTCAATATAACTAATGCCTGGTTCACCTTTGGTGATGGTAACAGTCGCATATTGATTCATTCCACCAGGTTCTGTGGCAATAACAATCACAGTACCCTGTTTCTTTGCAGTTAAAAGTCCGCTTTGGGAGATGATAGCAAATTCTTCATTGCTAACCGTCCAAGAAAATGGAACAGATAATTCAGATCCATTTTCGTCATAGGCTCGTGCTGTAAATTGAACACTTTCACCAACTGAAAGTTCAACTTGGGATGGGTTCATCACAATACGAGCTACTTTTGTTTGACCAGATGCAACGGTTACATTTGCAATTGCTCGAACACCATATGCTTCCGCTACGACAGTACCCGTTCCACTTGCTGAACCAGCAGTAAATGTACCATCGCTAGAAATGGTGCCTAGGTTTGTAGGAGTCAAAGACCAGGTAAACTTAATGTTAGGAACCATTTCGCCAGCTGAATTGTATCCAACAGCAGTAAACTTTTGAGTTCCATTGGGTAACACTCGAGCATCTTTAGGGGAAACATCAATACGAGTGATGGGTTGAGAAGAAAGGGCATTGATTTTGAATGTTACACTTTGATTGGTTCCCACAATGTGAGCTTGCACAGTATTCAGTCCGGGTGTTTTAGAGGTAGTATACATGGCAACCGCATTTCCAGAAGAATCAGTAACAAAATTTTCTTTGTTCAAGCTACCTTCGTTATTTGGAGAGCTAATAATGGTGTACTTGATGGCTGTATTGGGAATCATGTTTCCAAGATTGTCTTGTACAGCACAGGTAAGAGCAATGGTTTGTCCAGCAGATACAGATTGATCCTGTGTTAGCTTTATCAAAGTTTGTGTTGCATTTCCAGCTTCTATGACATAAGGATTGGATAAAATTTCAGTTTGCTCTTGTGAAGTACGAATATACAGTTGATAATTTCCAGCTTTGCTGGGATTGCGAATACCAGTTTGAAGTGAGAACACAATGGTAACATCGCGTTTTGACTCAGGTGTTGGATTCTCCTCCTGATAAGCTGGTTCAGGAATAACATTCACAGGAGTTGTAAAGGTAACCAACGGCCCTCTTTCACTGTTCATAACATTGATGACAGGAGCAGAGGATAAGGTTTTTCCTTTATACACTGTGTATGTTCCAGGAACGATGTTGTTTTGGTGAGTGCGGAGCTGTGTTTCATTGCCGTTTGCAACAGCAACAAGATCGCCACGTACTTTTTCACGATAGAAATAATCAGCATATACGGAATCGCCATCGCTGATTTGTGTATAGAAAACAATGGTACCCTTTTTCAGTCCTTCAAGAGTATCGTTGTTTTCATCCATGAATTGATAATCAACTCCACGTACCAAAACAGTGGGGTAATTCGGATTGCTTGCATTCACTTTTCGAAGTTCAAGTTTGTATTCTTCTTCACCAAATAAATCAGGATCGATAATCTCACCGTGTCGAAGTTGTCCTCGACCAGAAATAGTGTCGATGATGATTTTTTCATTGGTGATATGTTCTGCTACGTCATAATCTGCTACAACAGTATCAAGTTGTTTCAGTGATTTACGGAAAGTAATCAAACCTGTTTTGCAATCAATCTTATAATCGGACAGTTCGTATTCGTTCATTTGACGAGTTGTATAGGCTCCACCGGTTGAGGAAGGTCGATCAATCATAATTTTTGTGAAAGAAGATCGATATTCGGGTCTTGGAGTACCGGTTAATGGATCGCATCCAACGTCAATGTACGAAGTGAAAGGTGCTTTTACTACTGCAACTAAAGAATCTTCACTATAGGAACCTGCATCTTTGGTTCTGTACACTTTGTATTTACTTGCATTGGGTACAGGAGACCAGGTAAGATGGACGGCATTCATATTGCCTGAAGCAAAATCTATCATTCGTTCTGTCCATGGTGGTGATTCTTCATTTAACATGTCACTTACGGCAGTAACGATATAGTACCATTTTCCAGAATTTTTGAAATTTGTTGGATTGCTAGCAAGTTGAATGGGTACTACACGGTAGTTAACATCATTGTCCTGTGGTATTACGGGTGCAATAACAGGATAATGAGCCAGTTTAAGAATCTGCTCTCCGCCATCGGCAAA
>CAZOYI010000181.1:0-1619 GCA_964583965.1 uncultured Caldisericota bacterium | reverse complement strand
AAGTCTAAACTTATTGTAGTGCCGACAACGTAGATGTTATCCATTAAATCAACTTTGATATCGTTACACTGATCTTCGTCACTACCACTGATATAGGATGAAAAAATAATCTGACCTTTATGATCTATCTTTGTTACAAAACCCTCATAATTACCTTTTGAATGGATTTGAAAGGCATTTTTAACTGGAAAACCATCCTCATAAGTCCTACCTGTAACTACTGCATAGCCCGATGAATCAACATCTACAGCATATGCGATTGAATCCCCATACTTTGATGAAAAAACAGTTGAGTAGTCAATTTTATTGTGACTAATCTTTGTTATGAACGCTCCATATCCTTTTCCTGGTGGTTGATATGAATGAGGCGTGATAGGAAAATTATGACTTCGAGATTCTCCAACAACGAAGATTGTATTGTTTTTACCAAACTTAACACCAAACCCGGCATCATCTCCATTTGCACCCCCATTCGATGTACCACCAAGATAGGTTGAAAAAACTATTTCCCCCTTTGAATTGAACTTTGTAACAAAAGCATCCGAATATAAGCATTCTTTAACAAAAAAAGCATTTTTTAAGGGAAAATCTTTGCTTCGTGTTTCTCCTGTTAAAACAACATTGCCTGCGTTGTCAACATCAATGGAATAACCCGTTTCTGTAAAATCCCCACCCAAAAGTGTTGAATAGATAAGCTGATTATCGGAGTTAAATTTGGAATAGAAAACATGAGTGTACCATGTTAACTTTCCATCAAAAAGGTTTCCTTGACTAGCGTCATCTGATAGGGGAAAATCAATACTAGCGGTATCACCGGTTATGTAGATATTGCTTTGATCGTCACAAGAAACCGAATAAGCATAATCTTGGCTTTTACCTCCCAAAAAAGTACTGTACACAACAGGATCAATCACGAGGGTTTCGTCAGCATGGGCATTGCCATCTACAGCAAAGGAAAAGATATCTTCTTTCACTTCAAAGGAAGCTTGAACTGGTGCAAGAGATTCTTGACCATAAACGAAAAGTTGATCGTCTTTCAGATTTCCAATAGGTGTGAAAAGCTCTAAACTCTGTTCATCGGATAGTAAATCCGCACCAACAACTTGTACCTGTAAGTCTTCTAAGTTTGCTTCTGGATGGACATAATACTCGTATTTCAATCCTTCTGGGCTGAAAAAGTAGGAAAGATCAATTCCATTCCAAATATCTGTGTAGGTTACGTGTGCATAATTACGGCACTCTGAGGCCCATTTGCTAGGATCATTACCAATAAAATAATTGTTGTAGTGAGGAAGAATGGCTTTTCCTTGTATTGTTGGATCTTGTGAATCGACAAAAGAAAGTTTTACCGTATGGGCTGACATTGTTCTTTGAGTTTGACTATTGCTTTTTGGATGGAAAGTAGGTGGGAGGTTGATGGATGAGGGAGCCCTTGTATCCAAATCATTTCCATGGTCAGCATCCGCTACTGGTTCTTCTTTCAGCAATCGATAATAGATTGCTTCTTGCGTAAACGCTATTTTTCCAAAGTCTGTATTTCCTATAAATAAAATTTCGGGATCCCACTGTCCTTTGTTTTCCGTAAAGTAACCACTAGTAGAATCAAGAGTTTCATTTGC
>CAZOYI010000180.1:0-9997 GCA_964583965.1 uncultured Caldisericota bacterium | reverse complement strand
TGTATTTAAGAAGGACAATCGTTCTTGTTTTGAAGCCACTAAAAAGAATCTTCCTATGGTTTCTCCTCGTTTAACAAACCGAGAATCTAATCGTCGTCTGGCATTTTCGTAAGCCTCAATCACTTTTGCACGTTGTACTTCTGATGCCACAGGAGAATCTACCTCATCCATAAGTGCAAGAATGATGTGTTCCCCTTGTGTGCCGAAACCTGCAACGAACGGAGAAGCAAACGTGTACTTAAACAAATTGAACTCCAGTTTAGGCTGTGCTTCTGTACCTTTCATAATACCACGTTCTTTGAACCATGGAGATGAAAGTAACAGAGTTTGAAACAATTTATATCCTGTACTCTCTGATTGGGATTTAGTCAAATTGAAAAACACAATAGACATTTGTGATCCAGCACCCAAATTAAAATACTCCCATGGATTCTTCAAACATAGAATCCGGCACATAGTATACAACATGCCTATAATGGCTGTATATGTTTTACCTCCTCCAATACAACCAGTGAACACATACAAAAACTTTGAGTCCTCTGTTGCCACTTTATCTAAGATTTTTCTCCAAACTGGATAAATTACTTTTCCTTGATTTGTAATATTGCCCAAATACTTTGGATCAGTTAAAAACTGTCTCATGGTTGGAGGACGTTCTGTATAGTTCAAAGAATATATGTAATCTATGTATCCCTCGATTTTCTTACTCATGTTGAACTTCCTTTTTCAAACTCCACATCCGAAATTTCTCCAGAATTCAATTTCTCCAAACGCTTCAATACAGCTTCCCTTTCCATAGGTGACATATTTTCCAAATCCTCTCCCATCTCTGCGTCAATATGTTGCGGTTTAGGATTTTCCCTTTTATCCACATAGATGAATTGTTGATTCTTCTCCACCACCTTTGGTCCATTTGTAGTAAATCCCATCTCCTTGGCCATTTTAATCAAATGTACACTTTCATCCCTCATTTGTTTCAAAATCTTCATCTTCAAATTTTCAAGTTCCAACACTGAAAGTGTTTGTACATTGCAAGTTTCATTACATTTCAAACATCGAAAATATTCATTGCCTCCCATTTGAATGTGTTCGACGGGAGCCATACAACACAAAGAGGCTTCTGCTAATTCTCTCCCATCCCAAGTTTCAAACATGTGTTCTAACTTAGCCTGTCGTTCCATTGATCCCTGCAAAATGTCCTTTGCAAGATTACAAGCAACCCAATAACTCACATCACGGTCTTGACTCTTCTTAAATTTGGCATATATTTTTTGTACTTCCTCTACTGGTACTTCTCTCCCTACAAATTTAGACGCTTCTTCAGCAACACGAATGAAATTTTTAGGATACCTCAACAATAGATATCTCACGTGTTCAACAAAACTTGCTTTTTGAATAGCACCCATATTATTCCACCACTGCCAAAATGTCTAAAATTCCACACAACACCACAGCATGTTTCTTACCTTTATGATCTGGAACAATCACACGCCAAGGAACCCAGTGATCAAAAAATACCCGAACCCCTGGCTTCAATTTTGTATCTGTGGGATTCCATCGTCCTGATTTATCAAAATATCCAGGACCAACAGCTAATAGTGTTCCCCAACCTTCCTTCACAAATTCTTCTCTCAAACGTTCAGGAATTAATACCTTTCCATCAGGAATGAACGTCTTTAATGGAGGATCTGGATAGATGAATACTCTGTCATAAGACGGTTTCCAACTAAACTTCAATTTCTTGCCTTTGTGATATGGTGTCCTTTCCATCTATTCCAACTCCTCCATTTGTGTATATAATTTTTGCTTTTTCATTTGAACTTTCCGGTCTTGATTTTTCAAAACAGTTTTAATCTTCAATATATCATTTTGCACTAATGGATCTTGTTCATGTTGCAAAATAGAAGTTATCTCTTGTTTCAAGTCAGGAAATGCATTTCTTATAATTTGAATAGCTTTCACGTTTTGAAATTTGAATTTTCTAATATATAGCACCATTGCCACTACAGCAGCCAAAGCTGACAACAATCCCATCAAAGCTAACCATTGTCCATATCGAGCTACTGTTAAGTGTAAGAAAATCCCCAACAAATTTCCCACTGCTACCATCCAACCAATCTTAAAGCCCACTAACCCCACTATAACTCCTGCTACAACAGCAAGCATAAATATGCTAAGTAGATAATCTACTTTCATAACTGTGTTTTGAAACGCTTCAGCTGCATCAGATGGAATGTTCAAATTAGATCCTGAAGAACCACTATGTAAATGTGGGAAACAACCACTCACTAAAACCAACACCAAACCAATTACAATTAAAGACATTTTCATTTTATTTTCTCCACTGAACTTACACTTCCATCTTGTGTGACTAAATAACAAGTGTCGGCTACATCTACCAACCCTTGCTCATGGGTGACCATTATGGTCTGTACATTTAATAGTGTTGTCATCTCTTTGATCATATGTTGTAATAAAGGCAGCCTTTCTTTATCAACATACTTCAGTGGTTCATCAAAAAACATGATGGGTTCTGTCCTGTCTATTTGGATTGCCCAGCATACAAATCTCAGGGCGAACGACACAACATCAACTACACCACCACCCAATTCTTCCCTAAGCGAGAATCGCTGTGTGCCTTTGCTAACATAGAAATGTGATTCAGGTTGATTTCTAGAAATTTGATTCTCTATGACAAATCCATATTCTTCCCCAAACACAAATTGTAAGGCATCTGTTACTAAATGCTCTATGATATCTTTTACTTCAGCTTGTGCCAACACACCAACCACATTGAAAATTTCCTGCACTTTTGTCAAATCTTTCACATTTTGATCCAACAAAGAAACCTCTGTAGACAACCCTTCCATCTTGTTTGTCAACATTTCTTCTTTCAATCTCATTTTTTGAACAAAAGTCTTGTATTTATTTAGATCTATCATCTTTACCTTCACCTATATAAATTTCGACTCGTGTGCCCAGTGGGATTTTCTCTACAGGCAACACCAATGGCTGCATTTGAGAAAGATCAGATTTCTCTTCACCATTTGGACCAAACGTAGCCCAGTATTTAGTACCCGATGGCCTATCTCTCCTCAACAATGCATAACCATCTGGTTCCTGCTTCTTACATCTAAACAGTTGTTTGATTCGATTTAGCATTTTCTATGATTCTCCCCAATTCTGTATCTATTTCTTGTAAACGTGTCTCAGTCTTAATAATGTCTTCCAACATCTTTTGAAGTTCTTGCTCAGCTGCTTCAACAGAATTCAAACCTAATGCCAGTAGTTGTTTCTCCAATTCCTCTAATCTACCCTGACGCTTAGCTTCTTGATTCATTAACGTTTGTAGTTGTTCTTGCTTTTTATTCAAATTGTCAATAAGTTGACTCATTTATCAACCTCCAGCAAAATTTCATCTACCAATCCCTCAACTGATTTACCAGGCATCTTCTCCCTTAAGACTTCCTGCAATATACTTTTCCATCCAACTTTCGAAGATTCTGAATTCTTCAATCGATCCAAAAACCGATCCAATGCTTGTTTATTTTTCGTGTTGTCTTCCACCTTTGTCAAATCAAAAACAGTTTCAACAGACTCACAATTCAAAGGAAATTCTTGAACAGTTAAATCTGGAACTGACACAATACTGACTTTTGGTGACAATCCTTCTCGTACATCATTTAGATTCTTCCGTACTATACAACCAGTATTTAGAATCAATCGCCCTTGATATGTATCCTGAAAAGCATAATGATAATCACCAACTAATACTAAGTTGAAATTTGGATTGGCTCGCAAGAAATTTCTTGGACTCTCCAATTCTTGACCAGGAAACAACGGTCGATTCCCAATCATACGATGTGTAACCAACACATTAAACTTATCCAAATCACACACTTTTGGAACTTCTTCACCAAAAGACGCTCCGTAAATATGTACATTGTCTAATTCTTCACGCCCAACAATAGATACTCCACAAAATGCTTCATTCAACACCATCAAAGGACTATTCGATAATGTCTTTAATGAATGACCAGATATATCGTGTTGACCAGCACAACAATATATGTGATGTGAAAAATCATGCAATAAACGCATGACGTCTATTTTTACTCTGTTAGCTACTGTAGGAGTATCAAAAAAATCACCCACCTGTACTACAAAATGACAATCATTGTCTTCAAAAATCTCCAACGCCTGACGCAACTTTCTCAATAAGGTTTGAAAGTAGTCATCCTTCCTTCTTGTTGGTGCCTTATTAGTTATGTGTAAATCACCCAAAACACCAATCTTCATTTCATTTTCCTCGCTCTCTCCTGAGTATGAATCAATTGATCATAAAACAACGCATTTCCTAAATCCATTGGTCTATAATCATTATCCTCCAATGAAAATAATCTGTGTTTTGAACTTAATTGTGACAATAAAATCTCTTCCCAACGTGAGCTTCCAGCATTATGAAAATGTCCATGCACATTCACATCAACTTCTTCTGGAACATTCATTGGTTTGTGAGACAAAAGTACTTTATAATACCTGTTGATTGGTCTTTCTTTTCCTTTTGTATGCTTAACATACACCAAAGCATATTCCATTACTGCCAAAAATCCACTGTGTAAATACCAAGCTACTGGCACTTTATCATGATTGCCCTTTATCAAAATCTTCTGACCAGGTAATCCCCTTAGAAGAGCCTGACATTCTTGTTTCTTATAAAAAAATACATCTCCTAAATGATAGACCAAATCATTTGGATGAATGTTTCGAATCCAATTTTGAACAATCAATTCATTAAAATCCTCAGGCCTTCCACACCACTTAATAGTGTTTTCATGATAAAAATGAGTGTCTGATATTACCCAAGTTTTCATCTAATCACCTAACAATTTCGCCTTAGAAACTTCATTCAACACACTACCACAAAGTGGACATTCAACCAACTGTTGATATAACTCTGAAACTTCAACTTCGCAATTCTTCTTCTTCTCATTATACTGTTGTATTTCTTTAGCTGTTTCCTGCAAACTAACCAAAATGTCGGAAACCTTTACAGACTTCTGAGCAAATTCCAACATTTGTTCTACAATCCTGGATTTCTGCAATAACAAATCAGAAACATTTTCAGGTATATTCAACTTGTCACTCTCACATTTTTGAATCCTATCCAAACACTGAGAAACTTCCTTAATTTGTTGTGTACCTTGCATCCATTCATCACATAAAACTTTTGATGTTTCTCCTAAATGTTTGATCTGTGGCACAGGCAACAAAATTGCTTGTCGTTGTAAATCCTTTATGGTTGATACCAATGCTTCTATTTGTGCAGACTTTCCTTTTGTGTCAGAATGAATAACAATCAACTCGTCAGCTTCTTCCAACAATTTCTCTAAAACATCCAACCCCAACTCACCTAAAGACTTTAATTCTGATTCCACACCCTTTAGTTCTTCTTGCTTTTCTACAGATTTAGCTTTCGAAGACCTCAATCTCTTTGATGTAATATCTACTGACTTATCTAACTTTTCCATTCCTGTGATGTTTCGCAAATAATCAGCAACGATTCCTGGAGAATCAAATACCAAAAAACTTGGTGAAAACTGACCTTGCGTGTTAATGTCAGAAAGGTTCAAAGCTAGTGTGACTTCTTTAGGTGGTGATTGTCCAAATGATGTAAAGCTGCCTTGAAATACATCACTCTGCAAATCATATGTGTTCTTTGATTTACCCCTGACACGCTTAACTTGTACATCTCCGCGGACCCCACCACAAAGCATTTCCACTTCTGCTTCTTCTTGACCTTGACGAATGAAACTGTCTCCCAAAGGTCTATTATTCAACACCCAATGAATGGCTCTCATACAAGCTGATTTACCGGCATCAGATTTTCCCACAATAACATTAACTCCTGGAGAAAACTCCAGGAGTGTGTCTTCATGAGACTGAAAATTCTTAATGTGAAGATGCTTTAACATTAATTATCTCCCAATTTAGCCATGCCGCAATCTAAAATCCATCGAGCATCAGCTTCATTGTCGTCCGTAATATTTGCATCAGGCCATTTTTTATTTGCCGCATCAATCATAGCTTGCTTGCCAGCATTACCTTTTCCTGTAGCATGCTTCTTAATAGTACCTACAGGAAGTCCGCTGTATGGAATTTTATTGCCATCACAAAATGCTGTCAATTCAGCCATAAATCCACCATAAATATGTGCTGCATCTGTTCCCATATGTCTACGCACTTCTTCGAAATACACCACCAACTCTGGTCCTGCACTCAACAACAATTCAGAAATACTCTGACGAAACCTCAAAAATCGCATTCCTCCACCTTCAAATCTCTGAGGTTGAAATGACCAAGTTCCGCTCAAAGTCCTTCCATCAATATGTGCTGCCCATCCAGTTGTTGTACCCAAATCAAACGCAACATAATCCATATCACCAAGTCCTTGCTTTTCTATTTTCGGTTTCATGTTGGCGAGCCCAAACCAATGATACAACTCTCTTCAATTGTTCCTCTCGCCCTTCATCTTCAATCCTGGGAACCCAGTCCATAATCCTATGATTACAAACTGAATTATCAGCTTCAGAAATTACATTCCCATCACAACCTTTCATAGTACACTTTTCATCTGTAACGTCTAACAATGCTCCACATTTTTCACAGATGGGAATGTACACTTTTGTAGTCAAGTTATACAATTGTTCTTTCGAAGCTCCCTGTGTAGAAGCCAAATACGACAAAGAAGAAGTTATATCATCCAATCCATAATCGAATAGAATTTTGAAATGTCCTTTGCGATATGGTGGAGCAACCTTATTTTTTGCTACTTGATATTTCACCCAAATACCAATTTCTTGATTGAATGAATTAGTTACCTTTTTGTCATGCTTCAAATAAAGTCGTACAGAAGAATAAAACTCTAATCCTCGACCACCTGTTGTAACTTCTCCAGAAAATGGAGAACCTACTGCATCACGTGTCTGATCAACACAAAACAGTGTCACATTCTTTTTCGCCAACAAAGACAAGTATTTTCTCAAGCCTAATCCAATTTGCTTAGCTCTATATGCACCAAACCCTTGCTTATTCATGGCAGTCGTTACTTCAAATTCTGCAGGAAGTGCTGTAATGGAATCCACCACCACAATTTTTGGTCGACGAGTTGGCATATTCAAAATACCAGCCAAGTACTCATCAAAGAATTCTTCCAACGTAGCAGGCTGATCTATGTTTGCTCCATTTTTTCGGTAAGAATAACCATAGAAGAAATCAGGTTGTGAACAATCCAACCCATACATACTTGCAAATTTTGGATCCAATGTATGTTCAATATCTGCCAAAAATGCTTGCTTGCCTGATCGAAGTGCATATCCCAAAATTGTAGTACCTAACACTGATTTAGCTGTACTCGCACCACCATACACTTGTACAATACGGCCCACTGGAACACCACCAGGTATTTGATTAGATATAGCCAAATCTAATACTGAAGCTCCAGTAGAACACCAATCTGCCACTGCAGGAAGCATCTCTACTCCACACGCCTCTGAAACTTCTTGCATTTCTTCACTTGCTTTTTTACTCATCTACATTTTCCCCAGAATTGTCAGTCTCTCTATTAGTTGCATTTCTGCGTCGAAGATTTGTAATATCCTCTTCACCTATATTAGATAACGTGTTTTTCTCAGGAGACATATCCTGTCGTGTACTGTAGTATTCATGTACAAACAACGAAACAGCATCCTTCACCATAGACTTTCGTTGCTCGGCAGATACCAACAATACACTGGCACATTCAGCCAAATACTGAGCATCTAAAAATTCTTGTTGAGCTTTTATATATTCGGGATGAATAGTCACAGCATCCTGAATAGCATCATTGGTAACTTTCATGATCCCAAAAGATCCTGGATTTGTTCGAGCCTTATGACGCAAATCAGCAGCTACATAATCTGCTCGATCTTTCGTCACCCGATAATCCCGTTTCAGTTCCGAAACCAGTTCACCAACTTCTGCATAAAAGGCTGCTTGATGCACACATTCCTCATCCAGCCTCATACGATCAATGGGCATCCTTGCCCTGATCGCGTCCAACCTTTCTTTGATATGTGTTTCCATTTTCTACCCTTGATTAGCCATATTTCTCAATTGTTCAATACGATTCATAACTGCTTGTCGACCACCTGCTGCTGGATCAGAAGTTTCATTTGCAGTGGGTGTGGCACTAGGAACACCCCTTTCTCTCACAGGAGGAGCAGTCGATTCAGCTGCTGTAGATGTTGCTCCAACTGCATCAGGAGAAACAGGACTGGTTTGGATTTGAGGTTGAGGTTGAGGTTGAGGTTGAGGTTGAACCTGATTCTCATTTCTACTTCTCGTCCGTACCGGAGGATCTTGAACAGTTCCTGTTTCAGCCTGCATTGCAGGAGGTTCTGCCTGTGGTGTTTCTTCAGCCATACCCATTCCGATTGCTGCGGCCAACTGATCATATGTGGGATACAAAATGAATTCCTCAAAATCATCTGGTGCACCGTCATACCACTCCTTCGGAGGAGCAGCATTGTTGTTCAATTCAAATCCCTCATATTTCGTAGTCATTCCTTTTCCCACACGCTCAAACGTGATATCCCTACCATCCAAAGGATCACTCACATCTACTAACTGACCAGTGCGACGATCTCTCGACAATGAGATAACATTATCCTTTACAGATACAGGAGAATCAAACCAATGTAACCCCAACTTTTCTGTTTCTGCATCCTTCACATCATATACAAAAAACAGATACCTTCGACTAGGCCAAAGTGCCTTCAATCTTTCGTCATTAGCATTAACAGCTCTAATCTGATCTGCGTATTCACAAACAGGACAACGCTCGCCCAACATCCTCTTCAGACACACATACGTTCTTCCATCTGGACCAATATCTGAATGGTAGAAAATTTCCTTCCCGTAAAACGGAAGTTGATCAGTGGGATACTTTGAAAACTTCGGGGAAATAATGCGAATGAAGTTCGTATCCTTCATCTTATATTGAGCAATCCCTGCACGCTCCAAAGCACGCACATCCACATAATCGTACTTTCCGCTGTTGCCTTCTTTTGTTTTGCGATGCTCATTAGCAATTGCGTCCATCCTACTCATGTTTATATAACCTCCCAAAATAATGTTTCAATTTCGTTTTAACAACACCCCATTATACTGATGGTCCAAAAATAGCTTTGCATATCATTGCTGCCAAAGTAGCCTTATTTCCATAATAAACACTCATTGAAAATATCTGAATCAGCATTGACAAATCCTCAGCCTCTTCTAAACTATCAGCTGTCACCAATTTCTTATACAAGTATCCCAAAATGGCTCTTCGAATATTTTCAGGTTCTCCCTGTATTGCATCAAATTTCTGCAATATCATTTGCCACTTTTGTTTACGTACTGCTGGAGATGCATACATCAATTTACAAATATCAATAATGTCTACATCACTTTCAGTGCCTTTCAACAACATATTAATGGCATCATCAAGATTATCCAAATCCATCACAGATTCCAAAGCCACAATAGCTGCTCGAGGAGATCCTTCCGAAGTCACTGAAACTGCATCCAAAATCTCTGGTTTGACTTCCAACCCAGCTTTCTTCACCACATTATCCAACAATTGACGGATCTTGGGTTCAGACAATGTACACATTTCAAACTTTGTACATCGATTTCGAATAGTTGGAATGATATTCTTTGGTTCTGTAGTACAGAAAATGAAATAACAATCAGTCGGATGATCTTCCAAGATCTTCAATAAACATTCTTGTGCTGCTGCAGTGAGTTGATGACTTTCGTCAAAAATATAGACTTTTGCAGTTCCGTCAATTGTAGACTTTTGAGCATTGATAGTTATCTCACGAATGTTATCAATGCCTCTTGTGTTGGCTGCATTTAGTTCCACAAGGCTGTGTTCTGACGCTCCAAACGCTGTCGCCAGAATACGGGCACA
>CAZOYI010000179.1:0-19652 GCA_964583965.1 uncultured Caldisericota bacterium | reverse complement strand
CACTGCGAATTCGGTAAACAGTTTTTCCAAAACTTTCTTTTTCCCATTGTTCATGCAACTCAAGATTGGAATCTTTCTGATTTTATCCAAGACCAGATTCAAGATATTCAATCCAAGGTTGGAGATAAAAAAGTCATTTGTGGTATTAGCGGGGGGGTCGATTCATCTGTAGCTGCTCTTCTTGTTTCAAAAGCTGTCGGCAGTAGATTGAAATGTATTTTTGTGGACCATGGTCTACTTCGTCAAAACGAAGGAGTGGAAGTTGCTTCCATGCTACAAGAACTCGGACTTGATATCAAAAAACTACAAGTGTCTGAATTGTTTTTAGAGAACCTTGCAGGAATTTCTGATCCGGAAGAAAAACGAAAAATCATTGGCAAACTGTTTATCGATGTTTTTACTAAAGAAGCATCTCGCTTTGAAGCAGATTTTTTAGTGCAAGGAACCTTATATCCTGATATTATCGAAAGTTCCGGAGGAGTCTCCGGCATTGCAGCCAAAATAAAAAGTCACCATAATGTGGGTGGATTGCCTGAAAAAATGGATATTAAGCTCATTGAACCTTTAAAATATTTGTTTAAAGATGAAGTGCGAGTGATTGGTGAGAAATTGGGTCTTCCTTCTCAATTTGTGCTCCGACATCCCTTTCCTGGCCCCGGATTGGCCATACGAATCATTGGAGAAATAACACCGCAGCGAATCGAACTTCTTCAAAAAGCAGACGCGATTATGCGCGCAGAAATTGCCAAATACGATACCAATCGATCCATCTGGCAGGCTCTTGTTGTATTACTTCCAATAAAAACAGTTGGAGTGATGGGTGATGAAAGAACCTACCAAAATGTTGTAGCCTTGCGCTTAGTTGAATCGGTGGACGGGATGACCGCCAATTGGTACCATATGCCATCGGAAGTTCTGGAGAGAATCAGTAACCGTATTACCAACGAGGTAGTGGGAATCAATCGCGTTGTCTACGATATTACATCAAAACCACCTGCTACTATTGAGTGGGAATAGACCTATGATTTCATTCAAAGATCGGTGTTCTATACGCAAAAATGTAGATCGATGCCTCATGAATGGCGAATACCAAAAAGCACTTGATTATTTTCATGCCGGGCTTGGGATGGATCCAAATTACCTCTGGTATGATCTATTTATGGGGGATGTTTATCATTTCTATCTTCATGATTCTGACCGGGCTTACCAAATGTATCAAAGTTGCTATTCAAAAGGAAAAAATCAATTCAATACTACTCCATATTCACCACTACGATACCTACTGAAGCGTCTTTCTAAATTGGCGTATGGATGTAAAGATTATGCTTCCTCGGCTTCCTATTACGAAGAATTTATTTCGTTTCGTCCTTCCAATTTTCATGAGAATGATTTTATTCGTTATGCCGATTCTCTATTGCATCTTCAACAAAAAGAAAAAGCCATTCAAATACTGGAGCTAGGAAAGAAATTTTCAAAAAGCAGGGCAATTCGCGAAAAATTGAATCAAATTCTGCAAAATTCTGAGAAAATACCCCCATTTTCCGCAATAAAAGATGGATATGAGAGAATTCCTATTCAAACCAGAGTCATTTTTCCAGGTGATTCGATACCAAATCTTGTAGATTCTTTAACCAAAGATATTCGAAGAAAAGGGGATATTCTTACTGTAGCCTCTTGTGTAGTTGCTGTTGCTGAAAATCGAAAGAAAACAATCGATGTTGCACATGCCTCTTGGTTTGCAAAGCTACTAGCCAAATGCGTGCATGATGATAATTACGATTTTGGAGGAAATGCTCCCTTGTGCAATCCATTGTCAATGCAAATGGCAATCGAAGAAGCAGGATGGTGGCGAATATTATTTGCTGCCATATTTGGTGGATTCATTAGCAAACTTTGGAAGGGATCGGGCATGTTTTACCGATTAGCTGGCGAACAAGCTGCCTTAATTGACGATATGCCAGGAGCTATTGCCCCATTTGATTATTCTATCATCTTAGGACCAAAAGATTCAAACCAAACTTCTTTGGAGATTAAGAAAATAACTGGATGTGATGCAGCTATTGTGGATGCAAATGATCTTCAAATTGCATGGGTGGTAGGGTGTAGCGATGTGACTTTACAATCTGCTGTTGAAAAAGCCATGGAAGATAATCCTGCTGGGAATGGTGATCAACAGACTCCGATTATTTTATTACGACCAGCTTAGCAACAAATGTCACTTGTTAAAACTACCGCCATCATTACGAAAGCTAGTCCATACAAAGAACATGATAAGCTTTTAACTCTGTTTACACTGAATCAGGGTAAGTTGATGGCTGTTTGTAAAAGATCCCGACACACATTAAATCGATGGAATTCTTCTTTTGAACCCCCAATGCTTTGTAATGTCCAGCTATACGAAAGAAATCAATATTATACCCTAACTGAGATTAGTGTTGAAAATCCCTATTTATCCTTAACCAAATCGTATAAAAAACTTTTAGCAGTACAATCGATGTCCTATATCATTGAGCAGTTCACAATGCCCGAAATGGAACTCACATCCTTGTTTTATCTGCTACAGTCTGTTTTACATGCTTTGGAAGAAAAGGAATGTTCCTCCGATTTTGCCCGAAATTATTTTTCTTTACAGTTCTTGAAAGAGACAGGTTTTTCCCTTCAATTCAAAACCTGTGCAAGGTGTAATAAACCTTTTTTGGGAGAATGGTTTTCTTTTTCTCTACTTCATACGCAGCTGTTCTGTGATTTCTGCACACAGAACAATCATATATATCCTAGATTTGATCTACATTTGCTACCTCAACTGGAAACTCTCTATTACATTTCCTTGGATGAAATAAAACAAAACACCGATTTCCTTTTCAATTATTCAGAAATCGATAGAATAATGAAAGAATTATACAAAGGCTTTCTTTCAAAAGAATGCCTAACGATACATCATTTTGAGTAGCTTTTCATAAAGGAGTTAAAATGAGACAGATATATGGTGGATTTATTCCGAAAAATGTCGTTCAGAATCCTGATTTCCGATCTTTACGAGAAATGGCTAAAAAAGAAGAAATCACGACAGAATTCGGGAGTCCTGCTTATTTTTCTAAAATTATGAACCGAAGCGCAAAGTTTACAGAAATCATTTATGATGAGCCTAACCAGCAACAAAAAGACCTTATAGAAGCTGGTTTGGAGAGCTTAAAAGAACGACCTATAATTGATCTCTTTCGAAGAATGGGAAATTATAGTGATTGCAAAATCGGTTGTAGACTTCTGATTCCACAAGACTATGCTCGTTTAGCATATATGTGGGGTCAATTGCTTTTTGACAATCCAGAGAAAACTGACGATCTTATTACAATCGCTATTCCAGATTGGCCCGAGAGAAAGGTTCTTGTCGATGCAAAGAACTACATAACATACGTATTTGGAACCGATTATACCGGTGAAATTAAAAAGTCATTTTTACGTTTAGGAATGTGGTATGTCAAACAGAAAAAAGAATGTTTGGGCTTGCATGCAGGGAGCAAAGTGTTAAAAGTGAAAAACCAACGAGGAGATCTCATTGAAAAAGGAGCGATCTTTTTTGGGCTAAGCGGAACAGGTAAATCCACTCTGACATGTCATGATCATAACCTTAAAAAACCAGAAGGCGTAATCATCCGACAAGACGATGTTATCTTTTTAAATAGACAAGGTAGTTGTTACGGTTCTGAGAACAATTTTTACATCAAAACGGAAGGATTAGAACCTAAGTACCAACCCGTAATGTATCAAGCCTTCAGTAGTAAAAATGCCCTATTGGATAACGTTGCAGTTACCAAAGAAGGAACTGTTCTATTAGAAGATGTATCCCGAACAACCAATGGTAGAGCGGTTGTGTGTAGAAAAGATATGGAAGATACCGATGATTCTATTGATTTACCCAAAGTACACATGGTATTTTTTATTACCCGGCGCGAAGATATCATTCCACCAATTGCCAAGTTGACCCCAAAACAGGCAGCGGCGTTCTTTATGCTTGGAGAGTCAATTGAAACATCTGCGGGAGATCCTGAAAAAGCTGGACAGTCCAAGAGAGAAGTGGGAACAAATCCCTTTATTGTTGGATCACAAGGCAAAGAAGGAACTCTTTTCTTTGAGATGATTTCGAACATGAAAGATGTTGAATGTTTCTTGTTGAATACTGGGAAAATCGGTGGAACACATGGTAAAAAGATCACTGTAAAAGACACCGTAGAAATTATCCAGAGGGCAGCAAAAAATGAGATCCAATGGAAAAAAGATCCTTTCTGGGGATACCAGATTCCCTCATCCATTGATGGACTAGATATTTCTATGTTTGATCCTGCACTGTATTATTCACACGATGAAATTGATCAAAAAAATCGTACACTATACCAAGAAAGGCTCGCGTGGTTGAAACAATTCCCCGAGCTTTCTCAAGATATTGCTCAATCTCTATTAGAATCGTAGGAGGCGTTATGAACCGAAAAGAAAAAGAAAAATTCGACATTGCAACGGGCAAGAAAACTATTGATCCCGAAGAAATGGCCCGAAGACAAGAAATAGAGAAGCAAGAAAAAGTTTTGAATCGTAAACGTTGGATGGTGATTCTTGGTTCAATTGTTGTAAGTGTTTTACTTGTAGTTGGTATTTCTGCTTTTTACAACCACCAGGAAATGGTAAAACAAGAGAAAGCTCTTTGGCCCCCAGATGTAGAAAAACCTTCCAGTAGTGAAATTGCTCAGATTAAAAACGAAATTGTCAGTATAGAGACTGACAAAGGACTTATCAAATTGGAATTGTATCCTGAGTCAGCACCACTGACTGTCAATAACTTCCGTAAGCTCATCAAGGAAGGAACATACGACAATAGCATATTTCACCGCACTATTAATGATTTCATGATCCAAGCTGGTCAAACCAAAATTTCTGCGAGTGAAAGTGGTGAAGAAACCGAAATGCCTATTGAACCAGGATATACATTTAAGGATGAAATCAATCCCTGGAGCTTAGGATTAACCGATGAACAAGTGCAAGCGATCCAAGACGAACAAACTAAAGGTGAATATCTGTACGATAAAAACTTACAGTCCTATCCTGTTGACTACGGCTACCTTTGTATGGCAAATGCTGGCCCCAACACAAATGGTGCACAATTCTTTATTGTCACCCGAAAAGAAGGCTGTAATTGGTTGTATGGCAGACACACTGTCTTTGGAAAAGTCATTGAAGGCATGGAAGTCGCAGAAGAAATCCAAAAAGTAGAAACAGATCCAGGTGATAAGCCCACCATCCCCATCAAAATCAAGCGAGTCTGGATAGAAGAAAAAAAATCTGAATAAAAATGAAAACCAACCCTCATTCCTCTGCAAGTTCAGTTGAACTTGCAGAGGAATCTCCTCAGGCTTTATCAAATCATGGGACGTACCCCATGCAAAAAAAACTATTGGAATGTTACCTGGAAACAGAAACAGATTGGAACTCCTTTAATACAATCGCAGAAGCTTTACTGGAAAAACCCCAGCTTGATCTTCAATTGCTACTCCTTGTTTATCAGGGCTATCAAAAACAAATTAACAATCCTGGCATTGTTGAAAAATCAAAAAGTCTTTTACCCCTCATACAGCAATACGAGACCACGATCCCAGAAGAAGTCATTTTGCTCTCTAAGTTTTATGTTGACCAACAAAATCTGAAAAAAGCAAAGCAAACATTGAAAGAAGGGTGCTGTCGTTTTTCAGACATCGAATCTATTCTCTACGCATATATAGATAGTTGCCTAGAAGATAAAGATTACAAAGAGATTTTTGACATCCTGACTCCGGACAAGCTAGAAAAATGGAATGATCCGAACTTGCACCTCATCTATTTACAAACTTTCCGATTAACAAATAAACCAATTCAAAGAGATCAATATATCTATTTTTTACCTTACTTTGAACAGGTTAAAAGTAAAGAACCCCAAAACCCAGACATCTACATTTTGCAGATGTCTTTTTTACGGGATATCCCCGATGCACAGGTCGAATTGACTGAAATTCTCCAAGAGTTTCTTATTCAGGATATCTCTTCTAGAAATTTCTGGAACCAGGCGGTATCTCATTCCATTCAAAAATGCTACACATCATCAGCACAAATAGCTTTACAGGAAGTTGATAACTACTTTGACGATCCTTATGAGCATCAAATTGTACACTTCGTTCAGCAACTGGTACATCCAATCCTGGATTTTGGAAGTGCTGTGTGGGTGTGGGATCTCTTTTTAGAAAGAAAAAACAGAGTTTCTACAACTTTTTTTCTTTCCTGTGTACACTGTGCCCAATCGCAACTCGCAAAACTTCAAAAAAATAAAAGCATACAACCAACCAACGAGCTACTGTCTTCACTACAAGAGTTCATTCAAACTTCTTACCAGGAATTGCACAAACTGCACCCTCAAGGCTCCTATCAAGCACAAAAAATTGCTTTTTTAGCAACATACGATTTGCAATCTGCAGAATTTGAAGCAAGAAATGAGCTACAGGAGAACCCAAGCGATCAAAGGTTGAATATTTTGCTAGCAGATATCCTGTATCAAAAAAAGGAATTCAACGAAGCCGCATTGTATTATCAGAAGCTTTCGTTTGATGTTTTACCATGGGAAGAGACAATGCAACTGCAGAAAAAAAAGTTTCTTGCTTTACAATATGCTTCTATGCAAGAAGAATTGCATGCATTTGTGAAGGATATAAAGAACTCATCTCTCTTACCACCTTACATTTTAAAAAGTTTAGCCCAAGAAGCTTTTAAAAGAAGTATTTTTATGGATATACCAGAAGCTTTAGAAGAAGCAAAGACGTACGTTACACAAGCCCTAAAAAAAGAAAAAGAAGATCCAGAATTAGTGATGCTTCTTGTTTCTATATTGCACAAAGATAATCAAATCCCCAAAGCGTTATCCATTTTGGATCAATATCCTGTATCTTCTAATTCGCTCTTTGCTTTCAAAAGAGCAGTGCTTTTCTACACCATGTTTCAAAAAACAGGTCATTCCAAGTATTTAGAACATGCCGATTTTGAAATGTTTTCCATACAAGCATCCGAAACATTTCCAGAAAATCTTTCCACGCAAGTAGCGGAAAGCATTATCAAGCCAGTCACAATGGATTCAACTATTGTTATCCCCCAGAATGAAGATTTTTTTGAGCAAAAATCAAGTTCATCGCCAGGAAAAATACTATATCTTGATCCAACGCGTGATTTTCAGTTAACAACTGTGTGTATCCATTCAAGCCAAGGAACGGGTCAATTATTCTGTGATTCTCCATATCCCTATTCACTAGATAAAGAATGGGAGATTGTGAAACAATGCTTACACAAAGATGACGTTGCATCTATGGAACAAATTAATACTTTTGATTGGCGGATATCATTAACTCCATCCATGCCTCTTCCATATGAACCTGCATCATTTCGTTTTCAATTGTCACTATTACTGCTTTCCCATATCCACAACATAGATCTGAGTAGTATCATCGTAGCCACCTTTTATTCAAACCTAGAGGGAGTTTTAGAAAAGTCAGAGAAAACTTCTTTTTTAATCCATTACCTTGCACAAAATCCTCAATTTCAGAAACACAGAATGATTGTACCAATTGGGAACTTAACAGATGTTGTTGAAGAATTGCTCCTACATCCTGCTCCCTTTAAGCAGTGTATTGCAACCTCTTCTCTAAAGAGTTTTTTTCAGTTATTTAGCTTGCATTAAGAATTCATTGATTCTATGGAGTGACTCATCCGAAAAGGGAAAATCCCCTGGATTGAAAAGAAATGCATTCTCTTTTCGACTGCAAACAATCACGGCGTCTAATTCACCCATTTGCTTTTTGTATTGTCCCATAACATATTCAAAAACGGTAGGATAATTTTTCCGAATGACACCAGCAAAATGATCATGATATCCTTGTTCGCCACCAAGAAGGAACAAACTCCAATAAGGAAATGCAATTTCTTTTGCCAGGGGAGCAGTTTCATCAACGAAAGATGCATAGTACAAACCGGGAAAATAAAAAATAGAACCAACCGAATTATTCTCTATTTCTTGTCCCATTTTTCCACTTTCAAAATCTTCTTGGGTGAAACAAAAAATGATATTTTCAGAATTAGGAGAAGCCAATCGAAAACCTTCAACATAATGGTTGTATATGCGATTCTTTAATGGAGAATTTCGAGATCCTGGAAAATATAGCGCCGCACTTTCTGTATCTGATATATGTGCAGCAATAAAACCAGCAATTGTAGCAACTTCTTCGTCGCTAAAAAAAAGAAATGTTAGGTTTTCACGGTCTGGAAGAATCATTTGCTCCATCTGAAATGGATATGTATCAAAAAGAATAAATTGTGTGTTAGGGTACTGAAAGGAACATTTTGTGCATTCTTCCTTCATAAGGGGGCTGCAAAATACTATTGCGTTATTTTGAGCAAGTACCTGAATATGCTTTTCGTAATCCTCTTTTTTGTTACTGTGGCGAAGCTGTAATTGAAGTTCCCCTTTTTTTTCTAAATTTATCAGGCATTGAACAATCGGGTGATGATACGAATCATTTTCTGCTCCTAAAACATCTACACAATACCCTACCGATAAAGTTTTTTCAGATGAGGGAAACCCAAAGCTACACGAAGTAAGAAAAAAGATAAACAAGAGCATCCAGATACTACTACACGTAAAATGAGTAAAGTTCTTATTTTTCATGAAAAAACCATAAAAAAAGCTCCGGTAGAACTACCGGAGCTTTTTGATGCGTTTGTTTACTTCTTTGCTACAGCTTCTTTAAAAGCTTTTCCGGGACGGAATACAGGTACAACTTTTGCCGGAATGGTCATTTTTTTGCGGGTTTTTGGATTTACGCCAGTACGAGAAGCTCTTTTGCGTGCTTCAAAATTACCGAATCCAATAACTGCTACTTTTTCACCACCTTTTACTGTGTTTTTGACGACTTCAAAGAAGTTTTTGAGTACGACATCGGTGTCTTTCTGACTCATGTCAGATTTTTTTGCGACTTGTTTAATCAATTCAGTCTTGGTCATAATTTAAGCCTCCTTAGGTTAATTTTTACCCATTATGACAAGATTCTTATCAGAATGCAAGTAAAAAAGCACATTTTTTCAAGTTTTTTTGTTTTTTTTCTCATTTTTCCTGCATGTTTTTACAAAAAGTTGTAAAAATGGTAAAAATAGAGCATGAAACGTATGAAAAAAATCTTCCAAATTGCTTGTATCAGTTTTTTTGTAGCATCGTTGTATTCATTTTCTATTCCAACGCATTTTCTATCCAATGATTTTTCTCTTCTGAAAGAAGCTATCAAACAAAACAACCACCAGGTGCATTTTTATTTGAAACCTCAAAAAAATACCTTCACATCATCTTTTTGTGAAGCATTGTTGAGAGATAAAATTCATCCCCGATCGAATCTGGAAGAAATATATTCTCTACCCACCCAATATTGGATTGGACAAACTGTATACCCCGGATTTCCTACAAAAGAAGAATACAATACCGTAGATGTTTTAGAATGGCGTTATTCTCCTTCTAAGCGTCATCATTGGACACAAATTGCCATGCATGAAGAATACAATGTTGGCAATTGGATGCGAGAGGATATTCGCATACCCATTTCAACAACACCAACGCACTGGTATCCTTGCGATGTGGTAGAACAAAATCCTATTGTAGAAGAAATTCATGGAAATAGGATCGTTGTTTTCTTTTCTTTGAACGAAGGAATTGTATGCCTAAATGCTATTACCGGAAAAAAGAACTGGAATTTCCTTATATCTGCCGGTGAATATATTACTCCTGGTATGGCATCTTTTCGGTATAAGGAAGAACTGTATATTGTTGCAGCCACCTCACAAAAAAAAATACTTCTGTTTGCTGCAGAAAATGGAAAATTACTGAACTCTAAGCAAATGGATACTCCCGTCATAACGCCTCTTCACGTTTTTGCGTGGGAAACAAAACTTTATATTTCTTTTTGTACAGAAGATTCTATGTTGATTCAAGATGTTTTTTCGCATCAAGTCATATGGAAAAATACACACAATGCCGTATCGGATCTCAGCCCAATATCTCTTATGGCAAACAAAGATTTTGTCGTGTTGTTTCCCTTCCAAAATGGTACCATTGTTGGATACAATTTATCTACTGGCCAGCAGTGGAATACGCAATTTGAGGGTCAGATCAAGCACAATATAACATCCGTAGCTTGGAATGGAACTCCGTATGTAAGCCTTGCCACCAGTAAGAAAAAACTGATCATCTTTCATCCGCTCCATGGAAAAGTTTTGTTTTCAACCGAACTACCGGGAGAACCAAAATCTAGTGTAATATTTCTTCCGCAATATCTGCAATATTTTTTGGTAACTCAACGTTCTTCGCAAGAAGACAACATTGTGTTTGTGTCGGGACAGCTTGGAGAGAAAGCTGCTCAAAGAGCTGCAGAAATACCAGGAAAACAGATTTTAGGGTTTTGCGCGTATCGAAGCGGAAACATGAACAAATTTCTTATCTTAAACGATCAAAGGGAATTTTTTACCATATCCCCCGGAGAAACGAAAATCGCGGACACATATCCACTTTCTCTTTCCCTAATTCAAAATCCAGTTGCGGAGTCTACCCTGGGAGTTTGTTTTGCCTTAACAGAAGGAATGTTATGGACCATTGTGCCTGGAGAAGGAATTATACGGTTTGGGAATCCCTCTCCTGCGTTGAACTACTCGTCTTTGTCAATGCAAAACTATCTATCCAGTGCATATCTGAATACCAGCTCTGCATATATATGCGGAGAAAGCTGTTATCAAAACATGGATCAAATGCCATCAGGAAATATTATTCAGTATATACCCAGAGATTTGCATTTGAAAGAAAAGACCAAACCCATCCCAATACCAAATTGTTTTTGGGATCCATTTCAAAATCAATGGTTTCTTGTACTTACCGATACTGCTGGAAATGTGGAGTTCCTAAATACAAAAAAAGAGCGTATATACAACATTCCCCTTTCTTTAGGATATTGTTATACAGCACCCCTCGTTGATATAGACCAAAAAGGAAACTGGAACATTTTTATTGTGTCTAGTAAAAAAGCTGTCTATGTTAAGTTTTTTCCAAATCAGCAGCGATATGAAACCATATGGGATGCACCGGACATGCAATCAACCGGCTCTACTCTGATCTCCTTTTTGTATCAGGACTACCGTTTATTTTTATTTGTAACAGATACCGGATATTTAGTCGCTTTAGATCAGCAAGATGGTTATTTACGCTTCAAAAAGAAAGTAGATGCAGATACTTTCAGCACGCAATACATGAATCAGAAACCAGTCATTTTTTGTGGTAGCCATATTCTTCATGCTCTTAGCGGGGAGATTCTTACTACCTTTGGTTATCCACATTCTGATTCCACAGTTATTTCAGTAGATGGTACAATGCTTTGGTTGCAATCATTTGAGGACGATATGATCTGCAAAAATCCTTTAAATGGGGAGATTGTGTGGAAGGTTCGAAAGCTGTGGTGTAAAAAATATTGTTATCGTTCTACCAGTCCTTCCATATTGCAAAAGGGTAGCATTGCGTTTTCCTATTGGTCCGATTATACACGTGTGGTTTGTGTGGATATTCACACCGGAATGATTCGATGGCGACTTCAACTTGCCGATGACTATATTGTCGAAAAACCCATTGTTATAGATATGGATTCGTCTTCCTATGTGGTATGTTCTACCGTGAGTGGGAATATCATTATTTTGGATGCTTTTCGAGGAACCATGATAAAGACTTTAAAAATGCCAAAAGCAGCGAAACCAACTTCTACCTACACTGGATTGTCATCAATTGGTTTTGTCAATGGAATGGTGGTAGTGTCACATATTGGCAGTGGCATCTATCTTATAGGAGATGTACAACCCGTCAGTGTAGAGTATTCCCCCAAGCATTTTTCCGTAACAACAATTTCTGTAGCCAAACGAAACAAATATCTGTTCAACAGAGCAGAATTATACTGGAAGGATCAAATGTGTTTTTCCAATATACTAAAAATCCCTATTTCCTAGAAGCGATGAAGTTTTATAAAACTAAGACTTTGAGCCCAGATTTCTTGACATTTAGAAAAAAAAAGGAAAAATTGTAGTAAATTTGTGAGTATGATCGTTGTTTTAAAAGGTAGAAATCTTCCTTGAGTAAAGGAGAGAGCGCTATGAGAAAGTTATTGTCTATTTTAGTTATTGCTTTATTCCTTTGTGGAATGATACCATTAAACTCTCATAATATGGGTGTTGCAAAGGTATCTGGTGCATCTATGAATAAGTCTGCAACAATGGCTTTTCTGGATTTGTACCCAGCACATTCAAATGCCAGTGGAGTTAGACTGGGAACAGTAGATACTCCCTTTGCATATGAAACAATCGCTGGAGAGGTAGATTCTCGAAGTTTCCAATGGGAACGTAAAGGAACTAATTACTGGGGTCGTTATTCTCCCGAAGATGAGGATAATACCTATCTCATGCCCTACACTCCCAAAGCAAAAGATTTATCTGGAAACCCAGTTAAGGTCACAGAATTTGGACCTTCCAACTCTTTCCCCAAATACTGGGCTGAATTCTATCTTACCATTCATCCAGAGGGAGGTCTTTCTCAGTTAACCGAGAAATGGTATATCGTATTGGATAACGGAGGTCAAGTCTGGTTTGATCCAGACGGGTCTTTTAATGATCCAAGATACGAAGCCAAAGCAGATCCTCAGAGCTCGCGATATGTTCCGGGCTCCAATGCATCTAATCCAATGGCTCGTATTGATCCAGTACGATCAAATAACTCACAAGGTCCTTATGTAATTGATCCAACTCACTCCGATTACCGCCCCACCATTTTATTCTGGGATCGAGATATGGCATTAAAACCCGGAACCAATCGAAAATGGCAACTCGGATGGGTAAATCAACCCGAATACATTCGAGAAGGTGGACTTAACGACAACGACACAGTTTCTACTGGAATCGTTCAATCCGGTGATTGGGAAGTTAATCCATTGACAAATTGGACATGGAATCCATATCAGGGCGTTCCTGTAGAACCGAATTCATACATTCTTACTGCCAATCCATTCCCTCTCAATCCTACGGATGCTATTTACTACCATGACGCCAATAACAATGGTACCTATGATTCCGATGAATTTATTTACCGAAAAGTGTATGATCCCATCATTACTCCCACTCCTCCCGATAATGCCGAAGTAGAAGAAGGCGATTTCCGCCTCACTCCTGTTTCCATTCTTGTTGGAAATGAAAGTTTCAGCTATGGAGTTTCTGAAGCATATGGTGTAATCACCGGATCCAAAGATATCGGTTTAGACCTTGTTTCTTTCCGTGGCTTTATTGACTATGATATTCGATTTATTGACAATAAAGTTCCCGATGGTTCATACAATCCTGGCGAGTACATCTATCGCGTACATGGCAATCACAACGTCGTGAAAACCGGCGACACTCGACTCACAAATATTTTTGTCACTGGCAACTACAGTGCCAAATCACTCGATTTTTCTTTTTCTGAAATCTTTGCCGACAAAGATGTTTTGGTTTTACTGGAAGTTCTTGAGGCCAATGGTTGTGCTGGAACTAAATACGATATTTCCGTGGAAACCAATGTTTGGCAAGGAAGCAATCCTTCTACCACTACCGCAGTTTTACGTTCTCCCAATGGTGAATTTTCGCCTGTGGCAAGCCGAATTCAGAAAAACACCGTACTTGACCCTGATGGCGATCAATTCCAGGTTCCTGCCTGCACATTCCACGATGTGCAAATTGATTACCGCAGCTATATTGGTGTAGAAATTTTCCGTGACAACGGAAAAGACAATAATATTGGTGTCAATCTCTCCACCGATGCCTGTTTACTGAATTCTCTAGGCGATGAATACAAGAAAGGTCGCCTTTGCGAAGAGTATCTAGGTGCATCTAGTGGTATTGTGGGTATTCCTGATGCAGGCAGGCAGTTAACTCCATTCCCTGAATATATGCTTTATCATGACACCACTCTCAATCCTGTAAATGGGTTTGGCTGTGGGGAAAGCATCTATGAAAAAGCTGAAAAGCAGCTCCCACCCGACCCACGCGATCCGAATTATACCACCTACTATACTGTGCAGGAAGGCGATATCCGTCATACTCCTATTACCGTTGAACGAAACGGTAATTTCATTGACTATCTTGTCGGAACAACAGTTATGCCCGGCGATGCCGATGTCGACCTACTGCTATTTGATTTTTGGGAAGACATCACCTACACTGATCCAGATACGGGCGCATTAATAACCGAACGAGTTTATAAATACAAGTTCTACGATGAAGCAAAACTCAACATTTTAGAAACTGCTGACAATGCCCAGGTATGGATTCGCGATGGTCTTTTTCAATATGGCGAAACTATTTACCATGATGCCAATAATAATTCTCTTGTTGATGAAGGCGACACTCGTCTAACCGACTGCGAGATATCAGGTCTCTTGTTTGATTGCGGATCCAAAATTGAAAACAGTGTCGAGTATTACTACACAACCCACATCAACCACATGGTTCGCATGGGACAAAACGGAAACAATCGATTCTTTGACATCATTGTCAAGCCCGGCGAATTGGCTATGAATGTGGATATTGACAAGCCATTAAAAGTTGAGCAAACCTCCACAGTACGCTTGTCCCTTAATAACATGTCTGCTTTAAAAGATGGACAAAAGGTCTGGATTTCTGTCCGAGAACCCAAGCCAAAAAATAAAGAGTCAGATGAGCTTAAAAAACTATATGACGTAATCCTCGATGAAAATGGATTTATCGGGATTACTGACGATATGACTAATATTGCTTCTCCTCCAGGCGGTTATTTCTACCGTGGTAACAATGGAATGGCATATCAACTCCTTTGGGGAGCTGGAAACGATGGTCTAGATATCAATGGTACCGTCTACGACCGAACATATATTACAGAAGACGGTATGATTGCTTTGTATCGAGGTTATCCCAATGTCTATGGAAACTACTATCCGTATGAATACCGTTATGATTACCAAGAAGTGTATGGTTATGCCTATGGAGGAAGACCTTATCCATATAGTGCTTCCTCTGTGTATGGTGGATACCAGTATCCTTTAGGGTTTTGGAATTACTATGATGGTTCGATGTCAGGTTACTACACTTGCTATTACCCGTGGGATTTGATGATGCTAAAAAATACTTGGATTATCCCACTGTCAGGTCAATGGCATCTACCCATGCAAAGCCTTAGCTATTATCCTCAATACTATACTCCCGTTAATGGATGCGGTATATATTTTGTGAAGACAAACGAGTCTCTTCGTGTCGTTTGGCGCGTTATAACTTATCCTTTCCAAGCTAACAATTACAATTTCCATTTTAATCAAACGCCCTATGGCGATTACACATCTCCTACGCAGCGTAACAATATAGCCAACTGGACATCTGAGTTTGAAATGGTTCTCACACGCGGCGGTACCATCATTTTCAACTACTCTGATCGCAATCAGGGGCAAGCTGGTATTAATGTACCAACCTCTATGTATTTCCGCAATGGTGATGCTATACGAGATGGAAAATTCTTTAACGATTTTGATGTTTACGATTCGGATATTGTTAATGACCCCAATGTAGGTTGTCCACTTGAATCTGTTCCCTACATTCCTATCATCGGTGTATCCGATTTTTATGCCCAGCGCGCACAAGTCGCTCCATGGAGCTATGGCGGTGCCACTCCTATGCCCAGTGGTGACTGGCTTAATGGAAAAACCATGATTTGGGGACCTCCCGAACCACCCGATGAAGATTTATATAACGAAAAAGTCTATACGGAGTTTGGTTATATCGACAAAGACAACCCCGTATTTGAATTCCAATACACCCCCTACCGTGGCTCATGCAACGACGGATTCCACGGTATGGAAGGATTTTATGCCGGTACCAGTTTATTTAACCAACTACAAATCAAGGCATATACCGATCTTGGTGGTGTATCGGCTATTACCCCTATGGATACCGATTATTCTGGTAGTTTTGCCACCAACTACAAAGATCCTTTCTGGATTCGATCCCTCTTTAACAAAAAAGAATGGCAAGAAAATTACCGCAAGGTTCCTTTCATGATTGATCCTCCAGTACCCGTAAATACTATGCCCGGCGATATTGAAAATCAATATGGCAAGCACTTCTTAAGTCTTCGAAACGTATATGACTGCTATGATGAACATTTCATCGATATCGCCCCCGAAGACTTAGTCATCCAACCCCTCAAGAAATGTATTGACCTTGTCTCTTCCCGACAACCTGCTATTCAATACTATGTATTCGACGCCGATAACCCCAACGATGTGAACGATCCAGCCAATATCCAAATGATGTCTCATACCTGGTTTGCTGGCGATGGAGGCGATCCAAACTACTTAGGTGAATACGACTATGGCGTAGACCTACGCGGCCAAAAGGAAAAAGCCACCTATGGCCGTCCCATGATCATGAACTACAATGCCCATGGTGCCGGTATCGACTATTTCTTTACTGCCCTTAGCGGATATGGCCAAAAATGGCAGCGCTATATTATCCAAGTCAATACCGACGGTAGCTATGAATTTTGGCGCTGGTTTGAAGGTGATCTTCCTGGTCAAGTTTTTGGCGCTCTGGATCAACACGATTTCCTCTATACTATTCGTGCTACCTCTATTCCATACGGTGGACAATGGGATCCTGTTGGCGGTGGAATCTATGGATACTATCATGTACCCGATTCTTGGCGCATGCCTGCACAAAGTCTTCGTGATATGGACAATTCTATTGGCCAATTTACCTGTAATCCTACCAACGGTGATGGTATGCCACCTTTCGGCGATGTAACCATCAATGACCGCTACGGATTCTTTGGAGACGCAGGCCAAGGTTCTTTACCCGCAGGCGATCCCTGTGCAAATATGCCGTATTATTATGTTAGCACTGCCTATGCACCTTCTGCTATTGTAACCTATGGTGTACCTGTTGTTATTATGAGTCCTGAACACGATTTTGCCGGTGGACTTGGACTCGGTGTTGCCAATCCAAAAAATGCTGACACTTCCTTAAAAATACGATTGTATTCCACTCACAATATCTATGATTTCAACTCCACCGTCCCCCATCCACCCAATTTTGTTTACGACGAAGGTCCTGGAATCGACTATCTTGGCTACTACGATATGAAAGTTTTACCTGCTGATCCGCAAGTCAACTTTGCCGAAATGCAAATTGTAGACCATGCTCTTCAGCAATCCAAAGTAAACTATACCGATGGTGATCGTGCCATATGCACACTCCCCCCTCCTACTCCTCAAATCAAAGCAGATTATAACCCTGTTTTATTTGACTATACTCATTTCCGATCCTACTCCGGAGGTCAAACTCATACAGGCAGAGCTGTCGCTGTAGATTCTTCCATAAGAGTGAAAGGTCATGGCTGGAATGCATATCCAGCACTTTTTGACATGTACAAAAAGCTAGGAACAGAGTTTTTCCCGCTTTCCGATTACGGGATGTACTTCCTCCTTCGCGATGCACAAAAAAATCACTATACCTTTGATCCCAATATTTACCCAACTATGCTCCTATCGCGTATCACCATAAAAGGTCCCTTTATGACCCCGAAGTATTACAGCCCTGCTGATAAAAAACTAGATACTTCCTACAAGTACGAAGGCGTTGAAAATGTACCCATCACCTACGATATGTCTGGTGAAATTGTGGTTGATTCAACATCTTCGGGCATGTGGGAAACCCAAGGCCAGCGTGTCAACCGTGTAACCAACCCAGGTACTTCAATGCCAGTTTTTACATCCTACAAAGACAAAAACAAAGTAGCACGCTACACTCACCTTCTCTATTATGGAGAAGCCGACCCCTATACCTATCCCCCTGCTCTCAACCAAACCGGTGGATTCTACGAAGGCGATGCTCCAAAAGACTCCACCTCAGCAAACGGGCAGTACCAATATTGGTTTACTACCAATGCCCAATCTTACACCGCTTGGTCTTTTTATTCTCCTTCTGTTGGCTATGGACCCACTTCTTTCCAAACTGTTCCAAATGATTTTTACAATACAGGATGCTTTATGTTTGCCTTCGATGAGTTAATCCCTGTCAATTATGGCAATATTTCCATCGAAGTGGAAACTGCCAATGGTGTAAAGAAAATTTACCAAGACTGCTGCCAGGAAAATATCACCGATGGTATTGACGTTCAAGCTTTATCCATCAATATCGAAACACCTGACAATTTCCTTGTTGACTCCGATAACACTCTTGATTTTACCCTCGAAGAATACGATAAGAAAAAAGATCCTGATGCTACTATTCCATGTAATGACGCCGTAGTTGTTGCTTGGCAAGACCGTGGTGTCATTAACCACAACACCGGTCGCATCGAAGGTGCTGGCGATGGCTGGGTAACCAATCCTCCCCGGTCTTCTGATTTTATTGAGCTAGGTACCCAATATCTCCCCGCTGACGATATCAACCGAAATGGAAAAGTATCCTACCAAGACTACGAAACTGAAATTGTAGGAAGCTACGATTTAGCAACTAACACCTGGACCTCTGGGCTTATAGATGCCAGAACTTTCCAGCGCGGTAATGGAAAATACCATATGGAATTTACCGACCGCAATGGTAGCCAAATTGATTTAGTTGGTATGGACTTTGGTGGGATTAACCTCCGTCCAAAAGGTTCTTATAGCCCACCCGATGGAGTTATAGGAGACGACGAAGTCCTACCTATCATTATTACTGCCTACAAATATGGCGACGACAACAACGACCGTGGGTTCACGCCTTTATACAATCTAGAATCCGAATTCCCGCAATATTCCCACGAAGTTTATTTAACTGGTCGAACTCAAATCGATGTTCTCTCTCAAAATGTTTGGACAGTTGCCGCCTTACCGGAACCACTGACTGCCGGTGTGCAACCCGAGCTTCAAGATGCCTCTGAACCTTTTACCTTCCAAGTAACAGACGAAGCGGGTAATCCTGTTGACCTTTTGGCTCAAGCTGAAAGCAAGCTGAAAGCCGAACATACTGATGACAACCTCGATATTGATCCAGCCGCCGTAAGATTAGCTGTATGGAACCAATTGATTAAAGATCCACATCCCGATCCTTTACCACAATACTATTGGACTCGAACCGATCTTCATAACGACGATGGATCCTTGATTGGTAATGTAAATGCATACTCTAGTGATGCTGGTCGCTTTGAACCAATTGACTTTGATATGTCCAGCTCCGATGAAGGACGATATGTATTCAAAGGCTTTGTTGCCAATGACGCTGGAAGCTTTGATGTTTACATTTACTCCATTGACCGCAGAAAAATGGGAAAAGTCAAAGTTGATGTTGAACTTCCTAATGTTACCTATAAAGTAACAAACTATGACGATCCTACTAGTACTGCCTTTGATGTTCCCGGCAACCCTGATTTTGTTCTCACAGCTGGCGATAACAAAATTTACAAAATACAAGTATTTGCCAAAGATGCCCAAGGCAGACCCATTAAGGGCGTTGGTGAAAATATTTCAGTTTGTGGTGGT
>CAZOYI010000178.1:0-8411 GCA_964583965.1 uncultured Caldisericota bacterium | reverse complement strand
ATTAGTGTTTGTGCTTTTCTTTTTCTTATCCTTTCTGGAAAGCTCTGGTTATATGTCTAGGGCAGCTTTTGTCGCAGATCGTTTTATGCAAAGGATTGGTTTGCCTGGAAAAGCATTTGTCCCCATGATGGTTGGTTTTGGATGTACTGTTCCTGCCATTATGGCCACACGTACCCTAGAGACCAAAAAAGATCGGTATATGACTATATTTATGGCCCCCTTGATGTCCTGTGGAGCCAGACTCCCCGTTTATATCTTATTTGCAGCAGCATTCTTCCCAGCCCATCAAGGCCTAGTTGTGTTTTCTCTTTACGTAGTTGGCATTCTTATTGCCATTGCAACTGGATTGTTTTTAAAGAAAACCATGTTTCGAGGAGAACCTTCGACATTTGTTATGGAATTGCCACCATATCATGCTCCAAGAGTAGGAACACTTCTGAAGCATGCTTGGTCAAGGACTAGCATATTTGTTAAAAGAGCGGGAGTAGTAATTGTAATTGTTATGACAGTATTGGGATTTTTGAATAGTTTTAAAGTCCCAACAAGCGAAGGGCTATCTCAAACGAATACAGGCATTGAAAGTATTTCCAAGGAACCCGAGCAACAAACTGCCCTTGCTGTTATAGGTAAAGCCATAACCCCCATATTTGTACCCATGGGTATAGAAAAAGATAACTGGCCTGCATCTGTGGGTATTTTAACTGGATTGTTTGCAAAGGAAGCTGTTGTAGGAACTTTGGGCGGCATCTATGCACAACTGGAAAGTCAGGGCAGTCTAGTGGAACTACAGGAAGCTCCTGAAGAAGAAACATGGAGCTTTTGGGGAGGCATCCGGGATGCTTTCTCTTCCATCTCAGAGAATATTTCAGGTGCATTTACCTCCTTCAAAGATGCAATGGGACTAGGTGATGTTGGAGGATCTCAAGAAGATGTAGCTGGTGCAGTTGATGCCGATGTCGGTCTTTTCAAGCAGCTTCAGGATCACTTTACAAAAGGACCTTGGCAAGCTTATGCATACCTTCTTTTTATTTTGATTTACTTCCCCTGCATTGCTGTACTGGGAGTTATTCGAAAAGAAGCTGGCCTTTTGATCACCTATTTGTCTGTTGGATATTTAACAGTCATTGCATGGATTATCGCTACTCTGTTTTACCAAATTACCATTGGTCATACCCTCTTGTGGATCGTTGTTCCTCTTGCCATGACGGTTGGCTTATATAGTCTCTTCTCACGGTTGCGATCCAAAGTTTTGACATAGTCCCTTTTTTTTCGATTCTTTTTTGAAGCATTGCTTTCAAGTAGCCAGGGAGAATTTCTTCCCTGGCTTTTGGGTAGTTGTTCTCTCCGACGATGTGGATAAAAATCCCGGCAGCAAAAGAATGGACTAGTATGAATTGAGAATTGTGTTTCATTCTTTTTCGATGCGAAGAATTGATGCGAACCCTGGCATCCACTCAGAACGATACAACAGTTCTTCATGGAGAAGATCTAGGACGATCACTTGTGTGTAGAGTTCCTGGCCTTCTATTGTGTGATTCTCTTCCATGACTCTTTTTATGTAAAAAGTGAGAAAAAGAGTGTCGTTGTGCCAACATGAATCAGCCAAAATGAATTCGGTGTCTGGCTGCGGGAGAGAAAAAATAGTGGCAACTTTCGAAAGATGTGTTTCTAGATCATGGCGGTAGAGAGATAATGTGTCGGCATGATTCTCTAGATAATAGATGGAACCGGCATCTTGGGAATAAAAGTATGGAAATGTTGTAGAATACAGTTGCTCCGATTTATGGATGATATCCACTTGATTCGTAACAAGATCAGCTTCAAAAGGAAAAACAAGAAGAACTTCCAAACGGGCCCTGTTTTCTATATGGACGCAACAGCCTATATAATATCGGAATTCTCCAAAGGGAAGAAAACATCGTCGGGATCATCCCCTGAATGAAAACTATCTTGAGGGTAAGGGCCATTTTTGGGGTTAGGACCATATTGGTTATCCCTTGGTTCGCTATCCATAAGAAAATATACCAAAAGAACAATACAACCAATAATGGGTATAAGACCAACTAATAAATAATATCCACTTCTCCCGGTATCATGTAAACGACGGATATACAATGTAATAGTAGGTAGGGTGATTAGAAGATTCCAATATGTAGCCAGTGTCGTCAAGACACTTTCCTGCGAAGGATAATAAGTGGGTAACCCCCAGGAGAGAAGGATATAAATCAGAGAGTTTATCGCCATTGTTAAGAAAAAATCTCTTCTTCGTGTTCTGCCCGTTTTATTTAGATATTTTTTCCAAAATTCAACATAAAACATTTTTTACCTGCCTTCATCAATGCATCCACTACAGAAAGACGTATTCATCGGTTTTACAAGCTAGAGTATGTACTTATTAAATACGTGTACTAAAGATTGTCAAGCTATTTCAAGGGGCGATCCGAGAAGAGGTCAACTTAGTACCATAGATGTAAGCAATGGTAAGAGAAAAAAAACAAAGAAAACCAAAAAAAAATGAAAAAAATGTTTTTGCCCCTATACAATTTGAAAATGTGTGTTACAATAATCATCGGTTATTAGGTTAGTTACGTTGGTAAGATCACATCACTCCAGCAGATTAGTCTAGTGATACAACAAAAAAAATTGCTGGAGGCAATTATGAACATTTATGTAGGTAATTTATCGTTTGACACACAGGATTCTGATTTAAGAAGTGCTTTCGAAGCATTTGGCGAAGTTACAACCGCCAGTGTAATTCAAGACAGAATGACAAACCGCTCACGCGGATTTGGTTTTGTTGAAATGCCCAATCAAGAAGAAGCCAAAAGAGCTATCGAAGAACTCGACGGCAAAAGTCTTCAAGGCAGAGAAATCAAAGCTTCAGAAGCAAAACCTCGCGAAAGCCGTGACAGTGGCGGTTATCGCGGCGGAGGCGGCGGCGGAAACAGAAACCGTAGCTGGTAACTCTCCCCCCCCTCAAACCTGAATTAAACAAAAGCCGGTGGTTCTTCCACCGGCTTTTTTCATTGTAAGATACATTTCCATTCTCTTATTGCCATCGCCAATGGTGGCTGCAATAGTCTCTCCTGTCAATTAATCATTAGATCTTTCCTTTGTAACACTTTCTCTCAAAGCTCTTCTATTCTCTATTAACCCCATCCTTGCAAAAGTTTCATTTAACATATTGACAAACTTCGATATGTTAGTATAGTATCTTACCGGAGTGTTGAATAACAACCCGGAAAGCGTTTCCGGTGCAGAAATCTTAAAGATGCTGTCTCAAAACTCTAACAAAATAATAAATGCAGGTGATATAATGAATAAAGAGCACAAAACTCTTCTTTTGCTAACGGGTTTTTTCCTTTTTGCTTTTTTTATGCCTTTAGGATCAGAACTCTTCAGAGAAGCCATATATTCTTCTTTGTTTTGGCTTAATGATTATGCTAGAGCTCATGTGTTAACGTGTCTTATTCCTGCTTTTTTCATTGCAGGAGCCATTGGTGTCTTTATCAAAAAAGATGTCATATTGTCTTATCTGGGACCTAAAAGCAAGAAATGGGTAGCATATTCAATCGCTGCAGTTTCAGGAGCTATTTTGGCAGTTTGTTCCTGTACCATTCTGCCCTTGTTTGCTGGTATACGGAAACGGGGAGCAGGTTTAGGTCCTGCTGTCACATTTTTATATTCAGGCCCTGCCATCAATATTGCAGCCATGTTTTTGACCATATCCGTATTGGGTTTTTCTATTGGGTTGGCCAGGATATTTTTTGCCATGATTATGTCCATCATCATTGGTTTAACAATGCATTGGATCTATCCAGAAACGATTGAAGGTGGTGGTTTGTTTTTTGGAGACTCGGACGAAAATCCTGCTTCCAAGAGTTCTCTAACTCTCTTCTTTGTATTTCTCGTAGGTATTCTTATTATCAATGGGTTTTCCGTTCAACCTGCCTACATTTGGTACAAATATGCAGCGATGATTTTTATGGCATTAACAGTCGCTTTCATTGCTCTTTTTAAATTTCAACGCAATCTTGCAAAAGAATGGATTAATGAAACCTGGACGTTTACCAAAATTCTTTTCCCCACTTTGTTAATCGGTGTCATGGTGGCAGGCTTTATCATGCCATTTTTACCCGAATCCCTTATTCAGGGAATAGTGGGGAGCAATACAATTTTGGGGAATTTTATTGCATCCATTTTTGGTGCCTTTATGTACTTTTCAACTATGACCGAGATCCCTATCATGCAAGGGCTTATTGAAAAAGGGATGCACAAGGGTCCTGCCTTAGCACTTCTATTGGCTGGTCCTTCTTTAAGCTTGCCAGCCATGTTAGTTATCGGCAAGGTTCTTGGTTTCAAAAAAACCCTAACATATATCGTTCTAGTTGTCGTATTTTCCATGATAGCAGGCTTAATATATGGTTCTCTATTTTAAAAACAACAGGAGGTTATTATGAAAATTCAAATTCTTGGTGTTGGTTGTCCTAAGTGCAAAACTCTCATGGCTAACGTAGAAGAAGCAGCCAAAGAGATGAATCTTGAGGTCGTGATCGAGAAGGTAACAGACCTTCAAGAGATTGTATCCTTTGGCGTTATGTCTACCCCCGGTCTCGCTATCGATGGCAAGGTAGTTTCTGCAGGGAAACTACTCAGTGTACAGCAAGTGAAAGATTTACTCGCTTCCGCTGCCAACTAAAAAATGAACTACCACGACGAAATCAGCTACTACTGCGTGAGCCTTGGTTCATCTTCTGTATAGCCTGTAGCAGAAAAGAGTTGAGTCACAACGAGTAGCATCTTGCTAATAAAAAAAGCAACTTGGACAGTGAGTCCAAGTTGCTTTTTTTATCTATACACTTCTTATTTTTTTATGGTTGCTTACGGGCTATTGTCCTACATCGAAACCATGTTTTGCAAAGACTTCCAACATATCCTCTTTCGAGAAAAACCCTACATGTCTTTCTAGTTCGTTTCCTTCAGCATCAAAGAAAATCTGTGTAGGAATAAATTGTACTCCAAATTGACTCGACATAGACCGGTTTTTGTTAACATCAACAAAAAATGTGTGGAAATGCTCTGTATAATTCGTTTCAAAATCTTCCAAAATTGGTTTCATTTCGATACATGGAACGCATGATGTTGATCCTAAATCAACCAATATAGGTTTCGTATTGTTGTTCATATCAACCAATTCCATTAGTAGATTGCGATAGCGGGAAACCGTATTTTGCGGTTTTGAAATGGTAGGTCCAATTGGATTTGCATTTGAGTTGGAGGATGATTTTTGTGTTGTCTCGTTTCCGGCACCTGTACAACCACAGTTGCAAAACGGTATAGCTGTAACACTCAAAAACAGCAAGATAACACATATTGACGCAAATATTGACCAATTTTTTCTATTCTTCATAATTGTCCACCTTTCGATCTATGATTACTATTTTAGAATCATGTGGACGCCAGCAGCAATGACGAGGAGTCCACAAATAATTTTCACGATTTTAATACCCTTGGAAGATTCTGACCATTTCAAATACTTCTGTACTGCTCCAGCAAAAGTTCCAGCTAAGATAATAACGCCCACATGACCAATAGTGAAGAAAAGTAAGATCGATAGAGCTTGTGTAAGATTTGATTGTGCTGCCTCAAAAACAACAACCAGAATAGGAGCCATGAAAGCAAAAGTACAAGGTCCTAAACCAACACCAAGAAGGAAACCAAAGATAAAAATGCGCAATGGAGTTGGTTTCAATTTGTTTGTTGACACAGAAGCACTGCTCCAATTCCCCAGAGTGATGATTCCTGTCAAGTTGAGTCCAAACAAAATCAACAAGCCTCCAATTAAGTAGTCACCCCATCCACCGACGTCTCCAGCAATTCTTCCCAGGGACAAGGTGATAAGGCCAATTAACACGATGGATACAAACATACCCAAAGCAAAGAGCAAAGAAGATACAAATGCCTTCTTTGTAGTTTGATGATCCATTGATGAAATGAACCCAATAATCAAGGGAATTGTAGCAAGATGACAAGGACTGAGAACAATACTCAAAATTCCCCAGATAAAAGACCCAGCAATGGATATGAAAAGAGAACCTGCAATCCATTGCTGCATAGTTATAAAGATTGTGCCCATAAGTATCTCCTTACATTGTGATTGGTTTTTTCAAAACGAACATCGTGCATAGATGAAAAAGAAGCTCCGGATGATCGAAAGAAACTGTCCTTGATCATTGTAAGTTTTGCGATAGGAGCCTCTCTCATGTTGCAGGAGTATCATGTTTCATGCATTTGCATGCAATTGGAGCGTCTCCATGATTCAATACGAGTGGAGGAATAGTTTGTATGGCTGTCAATTGCTGGAAAAGAATCATAGCTCGTATGACTCCTTGCGGATTGATGGAATAATGCATCCATTTGCCCACTTTTTTTCCTGTTATCAAGCCTGATTGACACAATATTTTCATATGATGTGACAACGTAGACTGTTCAATACACAAGTTTTCTAGCAGTTTACAGGCGCATTTTTCCCCATCTTGTAACATATTGATAATTTGCAGTCGATTTTCATCTTGTAAAGCTTTCGAGAAGAGGAGAATTTCTTCATGTTCTGTCATATATCACCATCCAATAATACATATCGATAAACACCAATGTATACCATACAAACATATTGATGAATGTCAATATAGGATGATTTTTATTGTACTCCATTAATGTACTAGTTAAAAGGGGCAAGGTTGTTCTATGGTCTGTATTTTTTATGTAAGATCTTTACTACGACGAAGAAATTCTTTGGCCAACGAGTCTTGCTGTTTCACTTCGCACACTAGATAGTACAAATCAAGGAAATCTATCTTTCCATCGCCCCGTAGGCCTTCTTCGTTTACAGGAGGGTAAACATCATATTGTTTGGAAAACTGAGTATCACCCTGGATGCTTCCAAAGTACGGAAGAAACAATTGAATATCCTCTTCGTTAATCCAGGTATCTTCATTGAAATCCATAGGATTTTCAATCGTAACCATACGAACGGGAAACAATGTTCGTTGTTCTCGCAATGCATAATTCACTAGACAATGGTTTGTGTCGGTAGCAGAAAAAGATTTCCATTTGAAATTCGTATCATAGACCTTTAGCGAGGGATCCCCTCTGTACGAAATACCCTGTAGACTGCTCGCGTGAATTTTAACAAAGAAACGAAACAAGTCATGATCTCCCTGCAGTTCTTCATGAAACGCGATGGTAACCCTGTGCGTACCGGAATGATACTGGAATGTCGCCTTGTTCTCCATTTCTTTGGTCAAGGCGGCTCCTAAAACTGTATATATGGAGGCTTCAAAATCGGTATAATCTAGAGTGATGTCTAGATACCGAAGATTATGAGCACCCTTCACCGATATTACTTTCTCTCGGAGACCAATAGGTTCAAGATAACTCTTGTTGTTTGTAAGAGTATGATAGGGAATGAAAGTTGTGTACATTTGTGCCATTTGCTCTACCTTGTCAAGCGTAGAGGAGGGTACGTGATCAATAGTGAACAACATGGAGGGTTCAGGACTCAAGTCGACGTAAGAGGCAGCAATAATTTCTTGTGAGTCCATGTCTTGCAAAAAAGCTACTATACCACACATTGCTCTAGTGGCATCAGGTACTTCGAGGAGGAGCTCTTTCTCAACTACATCGGTATTGCCAATGCGTATGACTTCTCCTATAGATCCCATAGGATACGCCAGTGCAATTTGAGGAAGGATCGTGGTGCAAAAATCATCTCCTTGATCGGTGCAATGGACATTGCGCTGCAATACAATGACATTCAAATGCACGTTTTGATACTGTTCTAAAGCCTCATGAGTGCCAACAACTTGTAGTTTATCAAAAGAAGGTGATACCCAGAAATTTGCATATTGCTTTTTGGATTGAATCCCTTCCTTGATTAATTTCATTCCCACAAAGGGACTTACATCCTTTTCCAATGGTGCATGAATCTTCCCATTAATAGAAAACCGAGGCATATACTTTGTATTGTATAGTCGATCTCGAAACCGTTCGTCATTTTCCACAAGAGAACCATCGTTGTCTTTGTTGTAATAATAATGAGATGGCATTCCTATATAGGTAAACAGTTCTTTGTCTTCAGGGTGGAACAATGAATAGTACTCGGTAATGATATACTGGTTCCATGTGGAAGAGCTATAAAACTCTTCAGCCATCGTAAGGGGCTTCATGTAAATTGCATCGTTTTGAACACTGTTTGTAGGTCTCCAAACGCATCGAAAACCTACTTCGCATTCAACATGGGATGGATTGGGTCCATACCCCATAGCCAATGAATAGATCCCACCCATGGCATCACCATGCATATAACTGGTGCCTCGCATTCCTACGCCTGCAGTTGTATCACGAGTTGT
>CAZOYI010000177.1:0-1608 GCA_964583965.1 uncultured Caldisericota bacterium | reverse complement strand
CACAATTGGGGAACCAATTGGTAGAAAGTCAATCGGAACGACAATTGCAACGATTTTTAGACAAATTGAGGAAGATACGACTTTTGTGTTTGGATTAATGTTAAGTTGTTGTTTATGTTAAGTTACTTCTTTTATGCTCATCACTCCAATCAAAAAACAATCATTTCTCCACATAAGTTTTTTGCCCTACTACAAAGAAGCGAGCCAATCCAACAGGTCGGGCTGATTGGTGATTTTTTCTGTGGCAAGACCTTTAAAATCACTGGGATTTGTTTCTTCTAATACTTTGCGTTTTGCCTCCAGATTAAAGGATAAATATCGTGATGTTGTATTCAAGCTTTCATGCCCTAACCAATGAGCTATCGTCGCAAGATCAACTCCTGAAGCGAGAAGATAAATTGCTGTACTGTGACGGATACAATGAGGATGAATCTTCTTTTTTAACAACCCCGGAGCTTCGCCTGACGCTTTTTTAACATATTGATCTAACAAATAGTGTATGCCAAACCGAGTTAGTGGTTTTCCTTGGTGGTTTAGAAAAAAACAGTTGTCCTGGTCTGGATCGTTTCCAAACTTTCTTGTTCTTGCTTCACCATATTCCTGTAAGCAATCAATGGTCTCTTTCCATAAAGGGCAAATCCTTTCCTTGTTCCCTTTCCCCAAAAGTTTTACGTAAAAAGGTTTGCTCCATTGAAAATCACGTTGGGTGAGTTGAACAATTTCTTGTACTCTAGCTCCCGTATTAAACATCAATAGAAATAATGATTTATCTCGTTTTCCTGCCCAACCATCAAGGTTGATTTGGTTGATGATAACCTCAAATTCTGATAGCTCAACATAATCGATACTTTTTCTTCTGGAACGTTTAAACGGGATGCTGAGTATTTTCTGGCAGTTATGCAACGTTGTTGGGTCTGCTTTGGATCCTACAAAATGAAAAAAGCTATGAATGGCAGCCAATCGATTGTTTCTAGTGCTGGCACTATTGTTTCTATCATACTCAAGCCAGTCTAGGAATTTCTCAATGACAGTTGTGGTAAAATCACTTACTTGAATGGTATGCACGGGTTGATGATTGGTTTGCGATAGAAACGTTAGCAGAAGATGCCATGTATCTCGATAACTATGGATTGTATTGTTGCTTAAACCTCGAATAAGCAGGCAGTAGGATTCAAAAAATTGATGTAGAAGCAAACCTAGATTTTCAGAGCACATGTTTTTGGGATCTTTGGATTTCATTTGCTTCTCTTCCTTTCATAAGGAAAAGAAGGGGTTGCCCATCCTTCAATCCAGTTCTCTACCCTTTTTTTTCTTGCTGTTGTAGGGTTTGATTTTGTTATTTCTGCTTGTATATAGTCCAGATACCATTCGTTCGCTATGAATAAAGATTGACGCATTTGCTTCAAGTAATACTGTGTGGACACAATAGAGACATGTCCCATATATGCAGACAATATTGGAAGCTCTGCATAAGGATTTCGTCCTTCTTCATAAAAACGATACAAATTTCGCATTGCGTGGGAGTGGCGAAGGTCGTGTAACCTAGGTAGTTTTCCTTGTTTGGTGGTGATGCCAGAAGCCTGGCAGAGGATTTCCCAATTTGTGTAA